>CAYGBH010000045.1:0-16041 GCA_964348055.1 uncultured Pirellulales bacterium | reverse complement strand
ACTGGCCTTTAGTGCCTGTTTGAAATCGGCTATTATATCATCGATGTGTTCGGTACCGGCTGAGACGCGAACATAATCATCTGTTACACCGGCGGCAAGCTGCTCGGCTTCAGTCAATTGCTGATGCGTCGTACTGGCAGGGTGTATCACCAGAGTTTTGCTGTCACCGATGTTGGCAAGGTGACTGGCTAATTTGACGTTGTTGATAAACTTGATTCCAGCTTCTTTTCCGCCCTTGATTCCAAAACCCAGGATGGAACCCTGACCTTTGGGTAGATATTTTTTGGCAAGCGCATAATCCGGATGGGATTTTAGTCCCGGATAATTCACCCAATTAACTTGCGGTTGTTTTTCGAACCACTCTGCAAGTTTCAGTGCATTTTCACTGTGCCTGGACATGCGCAAATGGAGTGTCTCGAGCCCCTGTAGAAACAGAAAAGCATTGAACGGTGACATACAGGAGCCCATATCCCGCAAGAATTGTGTTCTGGCCTTGATGATGTATGCCATCTCGCCGAAGGACTCTACATACTTGACACCGTGATAGCTCGGGTCCGGCTCGGTGAGCTCGGGGTATCGGCCGTTTGTCCAGTCGAATTTGCCCGAATCAACGATTGCCCCGCCGATGCTTGTGCCGTGTCCGCCGATGAATTTCGTGCAGCTATGGACTACAATGTCGATACCATACTCAATCGGCCTAAAGAGGATGGGTGTGGTAACAGTATTATCGCAAATTACCGGCATATCATTTTTGTGGGCAATGTCGGCTATTTTCTCATACTGCAAAATATCGTTTTTGGGATTGCCCATGCTTTCTATATAAATCAGCCGGGTATTATCCTTGATTGCCCCGGCGAAATTCTCAGGTTCCTTGGGGTCAACGAAAGTTACTTCAATGCCGAGCTTTCGGAAGGTTTGACTAAACAGGGTGACTGTCCCTCCGTAGAGGGAATTTGAAGATACAATGTGGCCTCCCGCGCCGCAAATATTGAAGATGCTGACATAAATGGCCGACTGGCCTGAACTCAATGCCAGACCGCCCACGCCGCCCTCAAGCGCAGCCAGCCGCTTTTCCAATACGTCGTTTGTAGGATTCATCAGTCTGGTATAAATGTTTCCAAATTCTTTGAGGGCAAACAGATTCGCTGCATGGTCGGTGTCCTTGAAACAATAGCTGGTGGTCTGATAAACAGGCACAGCCCGACTGAGTGTATCTGAATCCGGTTTCTGGCCGGCGTGTAAGGCCAATGTCTCCAAATGATATTTAGTCTCTTCGTCCATTTCGTTGGAACCTTCCTTTAACGTGCGTTTTTACTCCTCACTTTCTACTTTTTATTTCCACCATCCTATCGAGTGCTTTTTGAGCCCTTATTCTTATGTCTTTTGGAATGGTGACTTTGTATTGCATATCCTCCATTGCCCAGACGATTTTTTCCAACGTCATCAGCTTCATATTGGGACAAATCGCTCTTTCACTGGCCGGGAAGAATTCTTTGTCGGGACTTTGTCTCTTCAAGGCGTGAATTATACCAACCTCTGTGCCTACGATGAACCGCTTTGCCGTGCTGCCGGCGGCACACTTTAGCATTTGACCGGTGCTAAGTATCTGGTCTGAAAGCTCTTTGACCGGCTCGGTACACTCCGGATGCACCATTACAATCGCATCGGGGTATTCTGCCTTTGCATTTTTAATGTCCTCTTCGGTTATTACCACATGTACGTGGCAATAACCCGGCCAGAGCACAAGGTCTCTGCCGGTTTTTTCGACAACGAAGCGGCCAAGATGCCGGTCCGGCACAAAGATGATTTTCCTATCGGGGGGCAATGATTCGACCACTTCAATGGCATTAGCACTGGTGCAGCAATAATCGCTCTCGGCCTTGACTTCTGCGGAGCTATTTACGTAGCAGACGACCAACGCATCGGGATGTTGTAGCTTTAGCTGGCGTAGCTGCTCTGCGGTTATCATGTCAGCCATTGGACAGCCGGCGTTTTTGTCCGGCAAAAGGACGGTCTTTTGAGGTGAAAGAATAGCGGCGGTCTCAGCCATAAACTGCACACCGCAAAATACGATTACATCTGCGTCGGTCTCGGCTGCCTTTATGCTCAGTCCCAACGAATCACCACCAAAATCAGCTAAGTCCTGTATCTCGCCGGGCTGATAGTTGTGGGCAAGTATGACAGCGTTGCGTTGTTGTTTTAGCTGCTCGATTTTTTCTATTAGTTTTTTGCTCATTGTAAACTGTTCTACCCCTCACTTACGTTTAGGGCTCAGTTGTTTGGTTTTTGATTTCTTGTGTTTTGTGTAGACCAAATCGGGATGTGGCGTGGCAACGGTAACACCGGGTGGTACCGACTCTTTTATCCAGACATTGCCGCCGATTACAGCATCTTTACCGATGACTACATCGCCCAAAATCGTTGCCTCAGCATATATTGTTACATTATCCTCTATTGTCGGATGTCTCTTGCCGCCTTTTATTACCCTTCCTCTCTCATCCTTCGGGAAGCTCAAGGCTCCGAGCGTGGCGCCTTGATAAATTTTGACATGGTCGCCTATAATGGTTGTTTCACCTATGACAACGCCGGTGCCGTGGTCGATAAAGAAGTTTCTGCCTATGTTTGCTCCGGGATGTATGTCAATACCGGTTTTTGTGTGCGCACATTCGGTCATTATTCGTGGAATTAACGGCACCTGTTTTAGATACAATTCGTGGGCAATACGGTACGTCGCAATTGCTATAATGCACGGGTAACTTATCACGATTTCCTCGTAAGACTTTGCAGCGGGGTCCCCATCAAAGGCTGCACCGACATCACCTTTTAGCAGTTCTCTTATCTTGGGCAGTTGAGTCAATAAATGTCGAGTAGCATCCTCGGCCATTGTACGGCATCCCCGGCTGTCACATTTCTCCATTCTGCAGCGATACTTATAAGCTCGCTCTATTTGCCCGGAAAGGTCGGTATAGACCTGGCACAGAATATCACCGACAATGAAATTGATATTTGATTTTGTAATTGTCCTGTTGCCGGTATAGCCCGGGAAAAGCACTTCAAAGAGTAAATCGAGAATCTCCAGAATCTCGCCTCTGACCGGCAGATTCGAAGCATCGATAAAATTTATGCCGGAATCGTCTCGATACGTCTGGCTAATTTGGCCAACCAGGTCTTCGATTTTTTTGTCGGTCAACTTTCTTTTTGGCATTGTCGGACCCTCTCGCAAGGAAACAAGTTTTCCGCTTTTACTCAAACATTTCGGTGGAGATATATCTTTCTCCGGTATCGCAGATAAAGGTAACTATGACTTTACCTTTATTTTCCTTCCGGTGCGAAAGCTGCAGTGCAGCCCAGATGTTGGCGCCACCACTAATACCGGAAAGAATACCTTCCTTCGCCCCTAACTGACGGGCGGTCTCAACAGCATCTTCATTAGAGACTTGGATAATCTCATCGATGATGGCAACATTTAGAACCTCCGGCACAAATCCGGCACCGATACCTTGTATCTTGTGTGGGCCGGGTTTGCCGCCGGAAAGCACAGGCGAATCTTTCGGCTCCACGGCTACAACCTTTAGGTTCTTGTTGCGCTGCTTTAACACTTCGCCGCATCCTGTCAACGTTCCGCCTGTCCCAACACCAGCGACGAGAATGTCAACCTTGCCGTCAGTGTCGTTCCAAATCTCTTCTGCGGTGGTTTCCCTGTGAATCTGCGGATTTGCAGGATTTTTGAATTGCTGCGGCATAAAGGAATTGGAGTTTTGGGCCGCGAGCTGTTCGGCTTCTTGCACGGCTCCGGTCATACCAAGCTCAGCCGGTGTAAGCACAATTTCGGCACCAAACAGCTTCAGCAGCTTCCTTCTCTCTATGCTCATCGATTCCGGCATGGTCAGCATTAATCGATATCCCTTTACAGCACAAATAAAGACAAGGCCTATTCCGGTATTGCCGCTGGTCGGTTCAATTATAACAGTGTCCGATTTTATCAACCCCTGTTTTTCGGCCGCTTCTATCATCGACTTTGCAATTCTGTCTTTTACACTTCCACAAGGATTTTTGGATTCGAGCTTTGCCAGAATAGTCGATTTGCCTGAGACGAGCTTGTTGATTCGCACTAACGGCGTAAAACCAACCGCAGCGGTCATGTCTTCGAATATCGCACTCATAATTTCTCCTCTAACGTTACTATATTTGATAATCTAACGCTCTATAACCTTTGGCCCTGTCAACGACGTCCTGCAGTGTAATAGATTGCAGGACATTTTCAATTGCCTCCTGCACCTGTGCCCAGACTAATCTGGCCACACAATCGGCAGCCCGCTGACAGTAATCTTCGTTTTCAACGCACTCGACTGTACTGACAGTGCCTTCCAAACAGTGAAAAATATCGCTAAGTTTGATTTGATTTGGAGCTTTGGCAAGAACATAGCCGCCTTTAGCGCCTCTGATACTTCTGACAAATCCTGCTGATTTGAGCACGACCATCAATTGTTCCAGGTATTTGGCGGAAATATCCTGGTGCTCGGCAATTACTTTAAGCTGTAAAGGGCCCTTGTGGTCCTTTTCAGCGAGTTCTATTATGGCCCTCATACCATATCTGGTCCGGGTTGAAAGCTTCATAACCGGCTTCCTATTATTCCTACTAAATTAGTAGTATATTATACGAATTTGTCAATTTATAGTGCAAAAAAATAAAAATTAGTCAGAATTTAAGAGATATTTTGCCAAAGTCCTTATTTTTGACTCCTAAAAACGGATAACGAATCTCCTCACGCGGAAAAAACATATTTTATACCTGTTCTAAAGTTAATTCACTTGACAGATGGTTCAAGTGTTTCTAAAATGTTTTACGCTCATTTTATAGCTATTCCAAATGGGGTATTACGAATGGCGAAAGACTCACCGAAAAAAGTGGTGTTAATATCTTCTTTCCCCCCAAGAAAATGTGGAATTGCAACTTTCGCATCGGACCTTGTAAAAAGTACAGCCTCAGCAGCCAAGGGCGAATTCGAACCGTTGGTAGTCGCAATGCGGTCGGATAACGACCTAAGATATGGTGACCCGGTAAAGTTCGAGATCCGCCAAAATGTTAAAAGTGATTATATTTGTGCCGCTGATTATATCAATTTCAGTCACGTTGACGTAGTCTCTGTCCAGCATGAATTCGGCCTTTTTGGTGGCGACGCCGGGGCATATCTGAGCCTGCTGCTCAACAGACTGAAGGCCCCCATAATAACGACCCTTCATACAGTAATTAATGACCCAGACCCGGATTGCCGCAAGTCATTAGTGGAGGTCTGCAATGCCTCTTATAGAGTAGTGACGATGAACGAGCGCGGCGTCAGTATGCTGCGCGACATTTACGATATACCGGGCAGAAAAATAAGATTGATCGCACACGGCATACCGGATTTGCCTTTCGTTGACAGCAACTACTACAAGCACAAATTCGGTTTGGAAGGCCGAAGAACTATTTTGACATTCGGCCTGCTCAATAAGAACAAAGGTATAGAGGTGATGCTCAGGGCGATGCCGGCAATAATCAAGGCTGAACCGTCTGTTATGTACATAGTCCTGGGTATGACCCATCCTGCTGTGCTAAAACACGAGGGTGAGTCATACAGATTCAGCCTTCAGCAAATAGTAAAAGACTTGAGCTTGCAGGAACACGTAATCTTTCACAACAGGTTTGTAAAAGACGAGGATCTGCACAACTTTTTATGCGCAGCCGATGTTTATGTCACGCCGTATCTAAACCAGGAGCAATTGACCAGCGGCACATTATCATTTGCGGTCGGCACAGGCAAAGCGGTTGTCTCGACACCTTATTGGGCGGCTATGGAGCTGCTGGCCGATGGCCGAGGTAAACTGGTGCGATTCAGCGATTCGAAACAAATAGCTGAGGCAATAGTGGAAGTACTTCAAGATGATTCGCTGTTTTATTCGCTGCGAAGACAGGCGTACGACTACGGCAGAACCAGAACCTGGCCCAAGATCGGCCAGGCCTATTGGAGATTATTTAGTGCAAAACGATTACCCCTGCGGATTCCCGCCAAAACCGCGCTATCTGCCGCCGAAACAATATCAAGTATCGAGGTGCCTGAGCCCTCGTTAGACCATTTGAAAAGGCTGACCGATGACACCGGGCTGTACCAGCACGCGAAATTTACGATACCAAATCGCGAACACGGCTACTGCACAGACGACAACGCAAGGGCTGTAATTGCAATGACCAAATATTATACCCAATACTCCGAGCTGCAAGCTCTCGAGCTTCTCAATACATATTTGTCTTTTATCATCCATTCACAAAACAGTGACGGCTCAATCAGAAACTTAATGAATTTCGACAGAACCTGGTGGAAAGACGAACCTTTAAATGACGCTTTCGGCAGAGTATTGTGGGGGTTCGGAACGGTTATGGCAAACCCCCCAACGCCGGCATACTTATCGATTGTCAAAGATTGCTTTGATAGGTCGGTGGAACATGTAGCCAGGCAGCTGCCGAGGGGTATGGCATATTCGATACTTGGTATGAATGATTATCTCAAACAGTTCCCCGGCGCCAGTGACATAAAACGTCAACTGGAAATAACCGCAGACGGCCTTGTAACTCAGTACGAAGAAAGTAATTACCCTGAGTGGCCCTGGTTTGAGGATGCGCTGACTTACGATAATGCTGTCTTACCACATGCGCTATTTGTTACCAGCTTGACTTTCGACAACAGAAGATACCTCGAAGTTGCAGAAAAAACCTGTGAATTCCTGTTGGCGAATATTTTCAACGGTGAGCATTTCAGCTTCGTTGGTAATAAAGGATGGTATGAGCGCGGAGGGACAAGGGCTGAATTCGACCAACAGCCTATAGAAGCTGCAAGCACGGTTATGATGCTAAGGGCTGCTTATGACGCTACGCAAAATGACAGATTTTTAACACTTCAAAGAAAGGCCTTTGATTGGTTCCTTGGCCAAAATGACTTGCGCATACCGCTCTACGACTTCAGGACAAAAGGATGTAATGATGGTCTTTTGCGTGATGGAGTTAATACCAACCAGGGCGCAGAAAGCACGCTCAGCTTTCTGTTAAGCTTGCTGGCCATAGTTGAAAGTTACGCCATAGTTGACAAGATCCAGGCCCGTAAGGATCTTTCCCTGCGAGAAGCCAAAGTCACAGGCAAGATTACACAAAAACCACCAGCCATAAAAAGCATAGCTGCCAAGACCAAATCCAAGAAAGACCAGGTCGAAGAGCTTGCCTGATACCCTGCTCTGCGAAGTCGCTGAAGCTTTAAAGCTATGGCGACGAAGCGCTACGCAGGACAGGACGCTAGTACTCGCGTAACCGCAGGTGAGAGCGGCTGCATGTGGAGCTTCCTGTTATACGTGGAGAAGGAAAGGTATTAATGGAGCTTCATTGGGGCGAGATTACAGCCGGTGTGGTGCTTGGGATTGTGATTGCTCAGCTCCTAAACCATTTATTCGCCAAGCGTAGGGCAAGCAGAGAACGCACAGTGGCTGAGCAAGATGCGGCAGTATCAGAGTTCAAGGCTGCCTTTAATGACACCTTGTTGAATTTATCTCTGGCCCAGCATACGGTTGACCATATTCTCAGATACACCTTTCGTGACCATGAGGCAGCCTATCATAGATTTCGCGAGCGTGTTCCACACCGAGAGAGGAAGGAATTCGACGAAGCCTGGTCTATGTATAAAAGGTTCTTTAAGGCCAGCGTCAAGCACGCACAGCATTATCAATTGGGCTCTGCCAAAACAGGCTATGAATCAGAACAGAGGAAGGTAGCGGCTGAATTGCTAAAAGAGCTATTGGATTTCGCCAAAGAGATATAACCTTTAACTCAACCAGACGGGGTGGAACGCTCCTGGTCAGTTTGGTCATTATGCGGAAAGCATAAAATAATTTATTGGCCGAAAATAGCACCGGATGACGAAGGGATTATCGAATCATCAAGGTTCTACAAGCTGATTTACCATCATTTCCACCAGGGCAGAAAATGTCAACTCCGCTCTTTTCTTGTCGCTAACGTTCGTATAAACAGACCAATTTCCAGATTTGCCTAACGCTTTGTATGTATTGACTACGCCCTGATAGACCTTTTTAGCATGGGCTTTTGATACCGGTGATTTGTCGCCCGCCAGTGGATTGAGCAGAATCACCTTGGCTGGGCAAAGCGCTTGATATACTTGAGGCAGGTCAAACTTCGTTAACACGCCAGGGGCTATAATTTCATGCCGGAAAGCCGATACTCTAACAGTAACGATGCTTTCAAAGGTAAGCAAAGGCTGCTCCAGCACCATACCTGATATTGCATCCTTTAGGGACGCGGCCAAGGCTGCATGAAGCCCGCAGAGTCCCTCGGCCCATACGTAGATTCCCTTGGCATTGATTGCCGGCTGCGACAGCCATTGGACGATGGCCCGTATGTCCGTTACCCTCTGGCCAAGAATAGGCTTTCCGGCCAGGAAGTCCCAGAATTTTTCCTCCATGCCCGGAGCCGTCTCACCTATGCCGCGTAAGTCAACTGCAAATATGCTGAAGCCTTTCCTGAGCAAATTTTGCACCATGTCTTCTTCGTTAAGCAGAGCGTCTTTTCCCTTGTTGTTCAGGTATAAAAGCACCGGTCCTTTCGTTTGTTTTCGGGAACCGGCTTTTGATTCTATCCAAAGGCCGGGCAAGATGATGCCCTCCTCGGGCTTTAGGATGACCGGTGTCAGCTTTAGTCCGGCTGCGAAACGGGGCGTTTTCTGCTCTGCCTGGGGTGCAGGGCAATCTGGATTAATGCGGAGTACATCTGTGACCGAAGCTGTTATTCGATGGCGGTGTTTTAGCAGGTCACTTTGCGTCCTGACCTTTGCCCAGCGGGGCCTGTGGCTGTTGAGATATTCGACTACCAACTCAGAGGGCTGGGTTCTGTTGGGCTGGAGATAGAGGTTTCCATCAGGTGTGCACCAGAGGTCTTCGGCTTTTTCAATAGGGAAGTCGCCCTCGGAATAATCAGAAGCATCGCCGGCCAGCCACTTCAACATCCAGGCGTAAGTAAGTTCGCGCTGCTCTTGATTGTACCCGTGAGGCGCTTTGACCATCGTCGTCTGAAATTTCTCTGGAAGCCCGTGTGCAGCGTAGGCTTTGTATAGCCAGGTGCTGAGGTCCCAAACGCCCAAAGGTGGATTGAGGTTGTCATCCGTGCTGGCGTTAACCAGAAGTGGCTTGGGAACGTGCGCAAATAACGGGTCTCCCCGCGGATCAATGCCTGCTGCAAAACAGCCGAAAAAGACCTGCTCGTGGTCGGTGGCCAGGTTAGCATGAATGCGGTGCGACCAGGTATTGGGGTTGCAGACGGGTACGGCCACAGTGATACGCGGCTCGAAGGCGAGCACGTAGGTCGTCATCATACCGCCCCCTGAACAGCCGGTACAGCCGATTCGTGCCGGGTCGACTTCCGGGCGGGAAATCAGATAATCGACGGCGCGTATGGCGTCCCAAACCATAAAATTAAAAACGTGTGTGCCGGCCAGAAAGGCCTGCGTGCCAACGACTCGGTGGGCATTGCCCGGCGGTCGGCCATAAGCGGTGTAATCCTCTATTTGCCGTTCGCCCTGGCCTATCGCATCTATCGTCAGCGCGACAAATCCTTTGCTTGCCTGCGCGATACTGCGGCGTTGGACTATTTCTGCTGCTTTACCGGCAGGAGAGTGCCCGATGACATTGAGGATAGCCGGCCGCGGATGGGGATAGTTCTTAGGCAAGTACAGATTAGCACTGACCAGAAAGTTCGGCCGACTCTCAAACAAAACCTTCTCCACCGTGTATTTCTCGCGGTCAATTCTGCCGGTGATGCGCGGCCGCAGCGGCGTGCGATGAGGGAAAGGCCCGGTCCATTCAGACATGGAACGCCGGATAAACTCAGCGTGCCGCTCCCAATCTTCCGCCGTTTTCAACGAGGCCAGGAGGGAAGCTCTTGCGGCGAACTGCCGGTCAACGATAGCCGTTAGATAATCCTTCATCATGGTATCGGCCGGCTGGTCGAGTACGGTAAAGTCCGCAGCCGTGAGGTGTTCTCCTCCGTTTGCCCGGCAGGGAAATCCTAAGCAGATAAACGACAGAAATATAATAGTCCTACGTCTCATAGACCTGACGCAAATATTATTAATGTTTGTCCGACTGTCCGCTTTTTGTCTGACGAACTGCATGAGCATAATCATACCCGTTCGGGCACGATGAAAGGTTCTCGGTAGTTGCGCGAGAGATACAGATTGGCCTGGTCGCTGAAATCACCGACGAATCTTTCGCTGTCGGCATCCATTGTCAGCAAGGGTCCAAGAATTCGCGGTGTCTTTTGTACATCGACGACATTGAGTAACAGGTGCTCCTGAAAACGCTCGAAAGCATCCAGCAATGCTTTGTTTGATTTGGTCGATTGTACGATTTGGTCGCGTGAGGCGGCCTGGCCGAGCCTGTAGGAAATATTTCCCATGTGACACAAGGTAGTTGAGAGATGGCCTTCGAGGATGTCGGCATTGAGGTCGCTGACCCTGCGGCTGCGCACTGCCTTGATAAAGTTCGCGTGGTGACCGCCGCCGCCAGTTACTTTAAACTGCTTAATCTTTTTTCCGCTGTTGTCATAGGCCCAGCCGCCGGCGAAGTAACCATGCTCACATTCAATCACCACCATGGTGCGAATGCCGCGGTAGGTCGGGTCCATAGCGGGGTCGCCTTTCTTTCGCGTCAGGTTACGCATCTCAAAAATGATGGGGGCCGGCTTGTAATCGAAGAAAACGACCTGAGTGTTCGGCGTTTGTCTGTCGTCGTCCCAGAGAAACTTTCCACCGAAACTCATTACGCGCCGGGCAAGTTGCGTGTAGCCCAGAGCCCAGCGGCAGACGTCAATACAATGTATGCCGTTATTGCCCAGGTCGCCGTTGCCGTATGGCCACTGCCAGTGCCAGTCATAATGCAGCCTTTTGCGCATCAGCGGTACCATAGGCGCCGGGCCGGTCCAGAGGTTGTAGTCGACCGTTTCAGGGATGGGCTGAGGGCCGTTGACTTTGCCAATGCTGTCTCGCTTACTGAAGTAGTAGCAGCGCCCTCTGAGAATCTTGCCGAGATGGCCCTGCCGGATGTACTCAAAGGCCGCGGCGCGGTCCTCGTCGGAACGGCGCTGGGTGCCTGCCTGCACTATGCGGTTGTATTTTCGGGCCGCTTCGACCATCCTGCGGCCTTCCCAGATATTGTGCGAGACCGGCTTTTCAACGTACACGTCCTTACCGGCCTGGCAGGCCCAGACGGTGATAAGGCTGTGCCAGTGATTAGGTGTGGCGGTAATAATGGCGTCGATGTTTTTGTCGTCCAGCAGTTTGCGAACGTCGACGTAGGTATCAACCTTTTCGTTACGTTCTTTGAATTTCTTGACTTCCCGGTCGATAAACTCTCGGTCTGCGTCGCATAGCGCCACGACCCGGACGCCGGGAATCCTGCCAAACCATTTGATATGATTGCTGCCCTGGCTGCGAAAACCTACCACGGCAACGCGAATGTCATTATTGGCGCCAAGTACGCGAGAGTAGGGCGCAAAAGTCAGGGCGACAGACCCGGCCAACGAACTTTTCATGAATCTACGACGTGTAAGACGTTTCATAGTTCCTCTTCTCCTTATTTTTCATTTGTGTTTGGAAACATCGCCAAATTGTGGCAGGTTAGTATATCAAATCTGTTTCGAAGATGCAAGTATTCTCGTTATATCAGTGAAACGAGATAATAGACTATGCTGGCTACTGTAGCACCAATCGAGATAAGCATCGCGATATTCCAAACCAGTGCTTTTACGCCGGTCGGTTTGTTTTCGCCGAGATACCTTTTACTGTTGTTGAGAATGAAGAAGGCAATAAAAGCAATGGGCAGCATCAGGCCGCAAATCGCCGAGGTGGGTATGGCAATCCAGGTCTTCATATATTCCCAGAGTACCACTCCGACTATAGCAGGTGCGGGCAGCAGGCAGGCCAGCCGGTAGCGCCATCCGCCCGGCTCGACACCGAATACCTCACAGGCGGCGAAGCCGCAGATGAGCATGTGCATAGTGATAGAGCTAAGGGCCATACCTATTATTCCCAGACCAAAAACAATTCGCGAAAAGAATATGCTCAGGCCCGCGGACTCGAGCATGGCTGCTGCTGCGGTGGGTGGCAGTTTTGTAGAGCCGTCGGCAAATTGCACAGGGTCGTAAATGGTACAGCCGGTCGCAATGACCATAAGGGACGTTGCGATACAAAACGGCAGCAGCATGCCGGTAATCAAATCGAATCTGGAAAGACCCCGATGCTCCTTGGCCCAGCCGCGTGCCAGCAGTGTATAAGGAAAAAGAAATGTCGCGTTTATGCCGGTAGCTGCGCTAAATGCCGCCATTACAATGGACGCTCCCCGCCGGTCGGTTGGGATATACAGCGGCAGAAACCCCTTGAAGAGCTTGCCCCACTCGATATTGCCTCTAATTGCAGTGCGCATTATCACAACCAGGAAAGCAACAATAATCATCCAGACCAGAGACTTGAGGATACGTTCGTAGAATCTGACGCCTCTATAGCCGCTGCTGTAGCACCAGACGACGGTGGTCGACATGACCAGGACCACAAGGCCGATTGCAATCAAGGCTACAATCTGCGCCGCGTCCGATGACGGCTGCCAGCCGGTCACGGCCTTAATCATGTCGTCGGTCATGCCGGCAGCCAGTGCGTATTGGGGCAAATGCCAGATTAATGTTGCCAGCAGCGCCCCAATTGCCCAGCTCCAGGCGACAACGGGATGAATGTACCGCTTCATTGCATCAAACGGCCGGACTCCGGTCGATAAGGTTTGATACGACATGGCTGCGAACATAACAATGCCCAGCGCCATTGCCAGGGGCTGGACCCAAAGCAAATTATACTGAAGAGAGGCGCCGGCAAAAAGCGAGGCCATGGCACTTCCACTGCCAAGCACCAGGGCGCTCTGAAGCCAGCCCGGGCCTGACCTGGTAAAATACCCTCGCCAGCGCTGCAGAAAACCTTTGCGCTGGAGTTCTGCGAGGTCGGCCTTTTCTTTTGCAAGAGCCTCCGGAGCCGATGCAGTGAACATCGGCAGTCCCTTTGCTAAATCATTTCTGTCCATAAGCTCCTGGAATTATAGAGATGAACGATGCCGGATGCAAGGGGCAACCCGCTTCGGAGGAACGCTACGCATATTCTAAATTCCAATGTGTCCTCCGCTGTGATTTCAACACCCCCAAACAAGTTTGCCGGTGCCACGCAGTGTTGCTTTAATAACGCAGAGTTCAACAGGGCCTGCTGGTGTTGAAAAAGCGCCTTGACGGGCATCACCGTAAATGTTAGAAGATGTTTGGTCGAGTAAGTTCAAGTCTATACGAATATTAGTAAGCGTAGGTAATTTGCGAATTATGATTTCCGACTGGGAGGACAAAATTATGTTAAGTTCACTACAAACACGCCTGCCTGCACAACCCCCATTGCTTCTTGCGAAGCAAGATATGAGGGGGCGGGCAAAGATTAGTCTGTCGATAGTTCTTTTTCTGACAGTGATGGCGACTGCGGCCGCCGCTGAGGACTGGCTGCAGTTCAAATATGATTGTCGGCACTCGGGTAATGCGCCCGATAGAAGCGTGACTACGCCGCTTGGATTGGTCGGCACGGTGCCGTTGACGGACGCGGTCTTCACTGCGCCGGTGGTGGCGGACGGGCGCGTTTATGTGGTGGACGGTTCGGGCGTGGCCTTTTGCATCGATGCTGATACGCTGCGCGTGTTATGGAAGTACAAGAGCCGCGGCGGTAAAGCTAATTGCAACAATGTGTCCTCGCCGGCCATCGCGGGACGGTATCTTCACTTCGGCACTACGGCCGGATCCTACTATGTGCTGAATGCGGCCAGCGGAGACGTAGTCAAAGAGATTGCCTGCGGTGAGCCAATCTTTAGTACGCCGGTAGTAGCTAATGATCGAGTCTATTTCGTCACGCTCGGCTCGAAGGTCTATGCCCTTGAAAACGACGGCACGGTTTGCTGGCTGTGGGATTTCGTCAAGGAGACTATGGATTTTACAGGTGATCGCTGGAGCGGCGAAGATTGGTGCAAATACAAAGAAGGAAAAAGGGTAACGTGGCGCGACCAGTTCTTCTGTTTGCAGGACCTGGCGATGTACCGCGGGATGCTCGTTGTTCCCGCGGGGGGCTCGATTATCTGCCTGGAGGACCTCGGCAGTAGCGCCGAGCTTCGTGAGATGGCCCAGATACCCTCATATGCGGGCTCAGAGAAGCCGGCGATGTTCGGGACAAGCATAGGCGAAGATGGAGCGGTCTATCAACAGTGGCACCGGCGGGATAATACCGGTCGAGTGGAGATACTTCCACTTCCGAACAGCAATGCGAAGGCAGGCTATGTTCCCGGAACGCAAACCGAGATAAATCGGCCCAGCCTGCTGAGTTTTTGTTCGGTGAGCATTCGAGGTCAGGATGTCTACCGGTGCCGTCCGGAAGAAGGATTCGGTTTTTGCAGACATCCGGCCGGCACCGGCGGCGACAGTCAGGCCGTGCCTCCGGCGGATGACTACAAGCGGGCTCGGTATCTCGGCGGCTACCCGTCGATTGCCTCGCCCATCCTTCTTCGCAAAACGGGAGTATTTGGCGGTCTGGATGGAAGCCTTTACGTTGTGCCGCTATCCGGCAGAGGTAAGGTCTGGTCGTTTAAGACGGCGTTCGGGAAAGCAATCTCGGCTCCGGTTGCCGTCTGCGACGGCCGGATTTACTTCGGCTGCGAAGACGGGTATCTGTATGTTCTGGGGCCGGGCGGCCCGCCGAAGGCGGGTTTGATCCAGTCCAGACCTTCGGTCTGGGCACGGCTGCCGTCAAGAGACCTTAAATTGTGGAAGATTCGAAGCCGGCTGAGGGGCAGATTGGCCGATTCCAAATACGACTGGTTCACCAACTTCGGCAACCTGGCAAGTACTAACGCGAACAATCACGGCATAAAACCACCGTTCAAGATTAAGTGGATTCGCCGGTACGAGGGCACCTTCAAGCACATTCCGGTATGCGGCGGGGGCCGGATGTACACCCACACCGCTGAGGGCCAAATTTTCGCTATCGAGCAGGAGACCGGCCGACTCTTATGGCGGCGATATTGGCCCGGAGTCCACGTATCCTTTACCTGCCCAATTTACTATAAGGGCCGCTTGATGGTGCCGCAGGCGGGGATGAGGAAATCGCGTATGCGCTGCCTGGATGCGGCGACGGGAGAGCTGCTGTGGGAAGCTCCGTTTTCGGGGTCACCGAGCTGGAGCCGGCAGCAACCTCCAATTATTTACAAAAACCTGGCCATCTATATCTTCGGCACGGGCAAATATGCGGCGCAGGGAACGGAAAAAGCTTATGTTCACAAGGGCACGCCTGTAGAGGCAGGTGAGGGGGTTGAGTTGATGAGCTGGATTTACAGCCACAACAACCCTTATTACCCGAAAGACCAGGAACCTATTGTGCGGGCGTGGGACGCCGATACGGGCGAGGAGGTCTGGACGATAGATTTCTCGCAGTTCGGCAGCGGGGGCAACGATTCCGGCCTGTGTCTGATGGACGATACGCTTTACTACTCGTGCTTTTTCGGTTATGCGGCCAGAAGACGAGGTCTGCCGGGGGCAAAGGGCCTGACCGCGGCTATCGAACCGGCGACCGGCCGGGTTATCTGGCTGACGACCAGGTACTATGTTACCGCCGGCTCGACCATCTCCGGAAAGGACGGGCGTGTGTACTTAGGCGGGTACAACGCACCGAATGAGAAAACAAATGACCGCCATGTGTGGTGTCTGGACGCCCAGGACGGTTCGCTGGTATGGCAATCTGAGCCGGTCGCAAAGGCCGTTAATGTGGTCACAGTGGGCGAGCGAATTGTCTTTGTGCATGCTTCTACCCGCCAGCCCAGCTATGTGATAGACAAAGAGACAGGGAAAATCCTGTCGGTCTTCGATAAAGGCTACGCATGTACGCGGTTCAC
>CAYGBH010000044.1:0-16330 GCA_964348055.1 uncultured Pirellulales bacterium | reverse complement strand
GCAACAGCATGTTGTACATTAGCTGGCATTATAATGATTTCACCAGCCAAAACTCTTACGTCTTTGCCGCCTATTGTTAACTGAGCTGAACCATCAAGAACTTGCACCACAGCATCATAGGGTGCGGTATGTTCGCTTAATTTTTGCCCCTTATCAAAAGCAAACAGCGTAATCGTACCGACCGACTTATCCAGTAACGTTTTACTGACTATCGAATCGGCTGCATACTCCACCAAAGAAGCCAAATGTTGATTTTTTCCCATACAGGCATCCAACACCCTTTTGTTTCGTTTACCGCTGTCCATTTTCTCTCAAAATCTCCCTATCGATTTTTTCATTTTTTCCCCATTTTGCTCCGGCCTTTCAGTATTTCATCAAGGGTAATCCCCCCCAGGTAATCCTCGATATACATCTGAAGACGATACAGCTTTGTATTAACTTCACACTCAGATTCGAATTCGCATCTCCGGTCGCCTACCAGGCATCTATTCATACGGACCCCGCCCTGCAGAACATTTATGACATCCATCAAAGTTATCTCTGATGGCTTCCTGCTCAATTTAAAACCACCTTTCGGTCCCATTACACTTTTAACCAATTCCGCCTTATGGAGTCTTTGCAGTAACTTGCATCCAAGCTGATATGAGAAATTGCCTTCGCTGGCCAGTTGTCTGGCCGACATTAATTGGCCATTATAAGAGTGCTTAGCAAGATTGACCATCATACGCAGCCCATAATCTGTATTTCTACGCAACACATCCATTTACAATCACCTCGTAAAATTTACTTTGCCTTATATAGGACTATTATAGTCCTACTCGTTAATTTGTTCAAGAAGAAATTTGCTTTTTTTTCAAGAAATTTAGAAAAAAATTGAAAAAAAGGCCTTTAGAGCTGTTCAAAAGGGTTTTTCCAGGCTTCGCGGCATAGTTTCGACGAACGCTTTTATATCATCCCGCACTTTTCTAAACACCCCAATAATCTCTTCCTCACTGCCGGTTGCAAAATACGGGTCGCTAAATGGCCGGTGAATGACCCTGGCTTTGCCGCTAAATACAGGACAATTTTTTGCAGCGTACTCGCATAATATCACTACGTAATCAAAATCGATTTCGCAGTAGTCATCGATATGTTTGGAGTAGTGCATTGAGATGTCAACTCCAGCTTCGGCCATCACTTTTATGGCTCGCCGGCTGACGCCGATTGGACGAATCCCGGCAGAAAATGCTTCGATAACGTCAGACTTCAGGTGCTTGGCCCAGCCCTCGGCTATCTGGCTGCGACAAGAGTTGCCCGTACAGAGAAACAATACCTTTATTTTGTCTTTAGTTTCCGACATGGCTGCTTAATGTCCGAGCATTAAATTGACTATCGCAACAAAGGCTGAACAGCTCGCAGCTACGGCATTTCGACTCGAAGCTGCCGGTACAGTCTTCCACGATTCCAATCCTGCTCAGTGCAAAATCATACTTTACAGGGTCGGCCGGTTCAATTCGGCTGAAGCTGTCTGTAATTTTTAGCGCCGTTGACAATGAAACAGTCTTGTGGCTGTGAAACTCCAAAATTCTGCATAATCTACCCATGTGCACGTCGACCGGCACAATCAGCTTGGCTTTATCAATTGACTTCCAGAGTCCTGTATCGACATCATCGTCACGAATCATCCACCGCAAAAAAAGATTAAGCCGTTTGCACGCACTGCCTCCCGCGGGACTGGCCAGCAGGTACTTCAGCCCGCGGTTGGTTTTTCCGTTGTGACTATCGGCATAGATATTAAGGAGCGAATCACAAAAACGAGATAACGCAGGAATAATACTGCGGTCGTTTTTTCTGTAACCCAGTAAAAAGAAATCTTCTATGCTGCCGTTTTCGAGTATAATTTTTTTTAGCAGCGACAGCAAATCAGATAAACAATCACCGCTGGTAAAGCGATGCTTAAAATTTTTTAGCTTTTCTCTTTGTTTGCCGTCGAAGTTTCCAACGAATTCAAAAGGGCTGCGTCCCATGCGCTCAAACAGGTCAGCCAGGCTCTTTTCGATTTGCTGTACTCTGCCGTAAGCAAGGGCAGAAGCCAAAAACGCAGCAATTTCCATATCGGCCCGTTCGGAATAATGATATACAAACTGCAAAGGGTCGGGCTTTATGAGTCTGCGATTGTTATACCTTCCGTACAGTCTTTCCAATACATCTTTTATTTGAGCTGTTTGTTTACTCACCGACCACCGTTGCCTTGAATTCTTCAAACCCCACCATACTTTGTATAATATTACGCATCCTTGTTCTCGCCCGATTCAAGAAGCTTCTTCCACCTGCTGATATGTCCATCTTCGTCAGCCTGGTCCTTTTCGACTATCCTGCGGGTATCATCGTCCCAATCGACAGTGCGGAGAAGCTCGCCGTAGTGCCGCACTGCCTTTGTCTCAACCCAGATACCCACTTTAAGAATTGCCGTTCTGCCCATAAGCTTTGAGCAAAAGCCCAAGATAAAGCCGACAATCCAGTATGACCACCTGAATATACTCGGCTTAAAGCCGTATTCATAAAGCTTAACCTGAAAATCCTGGTAGTGTGTCATCTCGTTGCACATGGCGGCGATTAGCTGGCGATTGAGATTAGAGGCCTTTTTCATAATCTGAAATTTGTATATGTTAGTTGCCATTAGTTCCAGCGTATGCAAAGTGAGCAGTCCCTTTTTGATTTTTTTCAGTCTTGCTGCAGACAGGCCCTGGTCTCTGAGCCGAATATCCTCATTCTGCACCTGGGGCCGTATTATCGAGATGTCGTAATTTTGTCGTTCTTGTATCTCTTGGCCGGACATTCTTAATATGCCTCCAGTGATTTTCTGTGCTCGTTATAGTACTTTACCGATAATACTGTCTTGTAAGAGTTCTGTTCAACGCAAATATTGCTTTCTTAGCTCGCCATCAACAATTTTTTCTATGGTGAGTACTCGTGCTGCGTAGCTAAGGCTGCTTCGCAGAGTAGAGCACACACTACCCAGAGCTAATTCCATCGGAGCTGCTGGAGTTCTTCTTTGGTGCGTATGAATTTCACGGTGCCATCGTTTAAGAGAACGCAGCCACCCTTCGGGTTGTGGTTATCGAAAGTGAACAGCCCAGGCCCGCCGTGCTGGTTCCAGCCGGCCTTAGTCTCGAACAAAAGGACGGTATCCGGCGGAGAATTGGGTTTGCAATTTGGATTCATAGCATAGTGGCTCTTGGCGAGATGTGTCTTGCCTTCGCCCGTGCCAGGACAAATATATGGTGCAATAATATCCTCATCGCGCCTGTATATACTCTGAAAGGCTTGTACTATCGCACCACACCAATAACTTGGTACCGGATATAACACGCCAGTTTTGACGGATGAATCTGCTGGCCGTGTCTTCACGGCTTTGTGATACAAACGTAACCGGTGCCAGAGGTTTCTCAGATTAGCTGCGCACTTTACTCGCAACTCAAACGGCCGTATCTTTGGCATGAGCTTTCTAAGGCCAGGGTGACTGTTGGGGTATACGAACCGACCTCTCTCACTGGTTACGGCGGCATCGTCATTATATATGCAAAAGGACGTTTTGCGCCCATCTTCGTGATAGCAGACCACTTGAGCAGTACTTATCTCACGAACAATCCCCCAAGTCGGCCTCCCCTTATTTATATCATTAACAAAGGCTTTCAGGACTTCTTCATCGTTTACAGTGATGGTCTTGATGGAGTCGAGAGACTTTCTCTCTATGGCGTCCAAGAGACTCTGCTGGCCTGTGTATGGGAAAAAATACTCAAGCATCGAAGGTTTATACTGTACCTCAATCCGTGTACAGGGAGCCAGATCAATGGACTCTGGTATCATATCAAAGATGGTTTTCTCTTCGTAGGGAATGTGCAAGTCTTCGATAATTGTCCGTAAGACCTGCTCGCCCTTGAGATTCTTGTCCGTATAGGGGATCAAGATCTCTTCATCCCTTTGTCTTAAGATTTCATTTTCCTTGTTGAAGTGCAATGGCCCTTTGAAGTAGTTCTTAATCAACTTATCGACACGGCTTTTAGATTTGCTGTCGACCCTGTCTGCTTGTTCAACGATGCCATGAATCATCCCAGCCAGGTCCCCAGGATAATAACCGATTTCGATAGCGAGACGCGTTGCATATTCAAGACCCCGTGGTTGTCGTCCACCCCAAAACACACACTCGGGATAGACAGGTACTGCAAGGGTAACCGACTCGGTACGAGTCTCACCCCCGCGCAAAACAACATACCGACCATTCAGATTGTGAAGAGACGTGTACATCATCGGTAAATCAAGCCGTTTGCGTATCAGAAGTGTCTTGTTGTCCTTTTCCATGAATATCTCAGCAATCACAGAGGTTCTACCACCTCCAGTCAAAATCCAAACGTCCTGATTACACACATTTATTATCTCGTAACTCAATTTCAGAGTCTTATCGCTTATATCCAGCTTGGTCACAGTGATTGTTGGGGCCGTGGTTTTGTTGTTCTTAGAAGCCAAGGCACTTTCGCTCAAAGCAAACTCAGAAAAGATTATTCCGGTCAAAATAAGTAGCAGATATGACTTCATCTCTGCTCCGGCTTACGAGAAATTCCGCAAAAAAGTTGATTCATTTTTCCGAGGGTTCGGCGGCGCCCGTCGGTAGTTCTGTGGTGGCTTTCCACTGCTCGAAAGCTGCTTTGAGACCTGCATTGTTGAGGGCGGCGTATCGTAAATAGTCCGGCAATGTAACCAGAGGCCCGATGTCGGCATCGTTTTGTTGAGAATAGAAAGTGCCGCTGATTGCAACAATAAGGAATATAATCGCGCAAAAAACAAATGCTTTCGGCTTCATTTTAATTTCCCTTTCAAGACTTAAGTATTTCAACCTATGTAAGATCATATTATGCTTTGTTGAAAACATCGGGCCAGAACCCGTCATTGCGAGCGAAGCGAAGCAATCTCAAAGGTACGATTGCTTTTTATGCCCGTCACACAAGAGATTGCCACGGCCCTTCGGGCCTCGCAATGACTTGTGCAAAGGTTTTAACAGAGCAATTATATTATCGAAAATTTTCTCCACCTTCGACTGTCAGATTCTATGAGACGGTCAGCCGCTGGAAAACTCTCGGAACCAGCCGGATATTCGTATGGCGCAGAATCATCGCCTTCCCAGGCCTGCAGTATCGGCGTCAACAATCGCCATGTCACGTTCACATCATCGGCTCTTGTAAAAAGAGTCTGGTCGCCAACCATACAGTCCAGAAGTAATCTCTGATACGCCTCGGGCATAGCGACTGCGAAAACACTGCGGTAGTTAAAATCCATATTCAGTGTACTCATACAAATCTTTGAGCCGGGCCTTTTGGCCTGGAAGCTCAGCGAGATTCCTTCCTCGGGCTGGATTTGCAGTACAAGAACATTTGGCGGGCCGGCAGCGCCGGCCTCGAACAGACCTGATGAAACAAACATAGAATGCGGGACTTTTTTGAAAATGATGGCAACCTCGGTATCCTTGCGGACAAGCCTTTTACCGGTCCGCAGATAAAAAGGCACATCTTTCCACCGCCAGTTGTCTATAAACAGCTTCGCAGCAACGAATGTTTCGGTTTTGGAGCCGGGTTCTACATTGGGTTCGGACCGATAGGCGGCGACCTCTTTGCCGTCAATCACGCCGGGACCATACTGGCCCCGGACAATGATTGTTGACCAGGGTTCGAGTCGCAGCGGGCGAATTGACCGCAGAAGCTTGACCTTTTCATCGCGAATGCTGTCTGCTTCAAATGACCCCGGCGGCTCCATCGCAGCCAAGGCGAGCATTTGAAGCATGTGATTTTGAAACATATCCCGAAGGGCGCCGACTTTGTCATAATAACTGCCGCGATGTTCAACGCCAATCGATTCAGCTATCGTAATCTGCACATGGTCGATATAATTGCGGTTCCAGACAGGTTCAAAAATAGCGTTGGCGAAGCGGAACATTAAGATATTTTGAACGGTCTCTTTGCCCAGGTAATGGTCGATGCGATAAATCTGTGACTCGTCGAAACACTTGTGTATTTTATTATTCAAATCCGCAGCACTTTGGAGGTCTCTGCCAAAGGGTTTTTCAACCACCAATCTGGGCTGCTGCCTCGAGTCGGGCTCACGCGGGCAGGACAACCCCGCCGAGCCGAGCTTTTCTACTATCGTAGTGTATAAAAACGGCGGAACAGCCAGATAAAAAACATAACTGCCGGCAATTTTATACTTTTTGTCTAACTTGGTGAGTTCGGCTTTGATATTTTCATAAAATGAAATATCGCCGTAATCGCCACTTATGTAATAGAACTTGCTGACAAAAGTCTCTATTTCTTTTGACGGCAAGTTGTCTGACCCTTCCTGTATTGCCTGTTGCGCGCTCTGGCGAAACGTTTGGACCGAAAACTTTTTTCTCCCCGCTCCCAACAGATAGAAATGCTCACTAAGCAGGCCGCGATTGGAAAGCTGGAATAGACTTGGGAACAATTTTCTTTTAGCCAGGTCTCCGGAGGCCCCGAAAACAATCATTGCAGTTGGCGGGGCGGCTGTTTCGTCGCAGATGATATCCTGATCGGCTATGGATGGCCTAATGTTCTGCATAAGAACCACCGGCTCTATTTTCAATATTTATTGTTCTGCCGCGATATCTAATCTTCAACGGGCTCAAATTCGTCCTTGCCAGCTCCGCAGTCAGGGCAAACCCAGTCATCCGGCAAATCCTCAAAAGCAGTACCGGCTTCGACGTCGTTATCAGGGTCACCCACAGCCGGGTCGTAAATATATCCGCACATAAGACACTTGTACTTTTTCATCTCTTCTTTGGCTCCTTGCTCTGTTTTTACTTTAGGTTTTTGTTTTATGTAAGTTGCCGCCGTTCGCGGCGTTTTGCCGCCCTTAACATCGCGGTAGTAGTTATATGTCATTGGTATTTTGCTGCTATCGATTGTCTCGCAGGCTGTAATTTTGCCGATAAAGAGCGTGTGTGTTTCGACATCAATCGCGTCGGTAACTTCTGCTTCGATAAAGCCCACCGTATTATCCAGAACAATCGGAACACCGGCTGTGCCTGTCCTGTAGTTAATCTCCTGGAATTTATCCATATCTCTGCCGGTCCTGAATCCAAATCTACCCATGAATTCCAAAGGCGCACTTTCGGCAAGAATAGATACAGCGAAAACCTTGCTCCGGTCAATATACTCATGAGTTAAATTCTGTTTGTTAACACTAACCGCTATCATTGGCGGCTCAGGTGTTACCTGGAAGACAGTGTTGACAATGCAGCCATTGAATCGGCCGTCGTTTTTTGAGCTGACTATGCACATCCCGTAACTCAGGTTAAACAGTGATTCTAAATCCAACATCCGCTTCTCCTGAGACAGTGTCGCTGCGGGTGACTGACCCACGCCAAAATTCGTTAAGTTACTTCAAAGACCTCAATTGTTTGACCAGCGTAGTGATATGGCTTAGTTCTTCCATAATAATCGCTTCGACTTTGTCTCTACCGGCTTTGACAGGCACCAGCTCCTTCAAGCTTAAGTAAAAGACAACGGACTCATTTTCGGAGTTCAGAGCAGTCTCAAGGATTTCCCTGGGTGTTTCCTTGCCGGTTAGTTCTTTTGTCGGGGTTATTTTACCTTCGTAACCCCGAGCGTCAGCCATCGCTTGCAGATACAACGCTGACTGATTATCAGGGTCGAAGACTGTCCATCCCTTTTCCTGCCCACTGAGCTGTTTTCTCATTTCCTCGAAGGTTTTAAGGTGGCCGTCTTCCATACCAGCCATATCAAGCAGCATTTGTTTTGTTTCTTTATCTGTGGCGTTTGCTGCCGCCTGATGATAGAACTTGGCACCATTTCTTTCGATTTGCTCTGCCATCTCGAAGATTTCATTTGCATTAAATGTAATAGCCATTATGTACCTCCTTCTGCCGCTGCCGGCAGCGTAAAGACACGCTGTCCCATCTCCCTGTCCATCATAAACAAAGCCTGCGGGCTGTCCTTGATAAGCTTCAGCTGCCCCAGCACTTTGCCGGCGTTATCCTCTTCCTCAACCTGCTCGTTTACAAACCACTGCAGGAAGATTTTCGACGCATTATCTTTTTCCTCGCGGGCCAGGTCCATCAGGTCGTTAATCAGGCCGGTAACCTTCTGTTCATGTGTCAATGTCGCCTCGAAGACTGCGAGCGGCGAGTCCCAATCGGATGGCGGTGCTTGTATCGGGCCCAAAGTCACTCTGCCGCCGCGCTCAATGATGTAATCATAAAATTTCATTGCGTGTAACCGCTCTTCGGCGTCCTGGACGCGCATCCAGTTTGCGAAACCGGCTAAGTCTGCCGATTCGAAATAGGCGGCCATTGAAAGATATAAATAAGCCGAATACAACTCGGCGTTTAACTGCCCGTTCAGAGCCTTTTCCATCTTTTTAGAAATCATCTCTCATCCTTTCCACAGTCCATGGACATTGCAATACTCTCTTGCACCGACAGAATCAGCCTCTACGTTAAATATCGCTTCAGGCTCATCACCGGGCTCGAGGAACTGTCGATATGCCTTACCATCGGCCAGCAGCTCAATCCATTCGATATAGTGTTTCTCTTCCATAGGATGAGGGACACTGCCAACCTTTACCTTGTAGCCGCCATCGATTTTTTCGACTACGGGCACATGCTTTTCTGTTGTGGCATCAGCGGTTTTTTCATCCAGAAGCTGCATCGGCTTGCCGCAGCAGACCAGCTCGCCGGCACCGCCGTGAAGAACTTCCACGATATTGCCGCATACCGTACATTTGTATACTTGAAGTTTCTCAGCCATAATTTTCCCCTTTCAGAATTAGAGTTCTAACTTACTATTCCAATACCCTTATGTTTTATCAATATATCATTTGCCAGTCTGTCAAGCGCGACCAAATCGTCCTTTGTAGGGGCGCCTCTTGCCACCACCGGTTCGAGAACCTCGACTTTGAGATTTGGTATCATGGCCGCCAACTGCTCTACCATTTTACCGCCCCAGCCGTAAGAGCCGATGATGGATGCAAATCTGGTTTTAGGTCTCAGAGCATTAGCCAAAAACGTTGCATAAGCCGCACACGGATGTGGTCCGGTTAAGACCGTCGGCGAACCTATTACTATCGTTGCAGCATCCACCAATGCAATCGCAAGCTTGCCGATATCAACTGTCGAAAGCTCAAACTGCTTTACTGTAATACCTCTATCAATCAGGGCATCGACAAAATATGACACCATCTTGGCTGTGCTGCCGTGCATCGAAACATAAGCCACAACAACCTCATTTTTGACAGCCTCGGAAGCCCAATTCCTATAAGCGCCAACGATAAATTCAGGCCGATTATACACCGGGCCGTGGCTGGGAGCAATTATGTCGATTTCCATCGCATCAAGCTTCGTTAGATTGGCGTTTATCTGCCGCCTGAACGGCATCATAATCTCTGCATAATATCGTTTGGCCGATTCATAAACCACAGCTTCATCATCAACAAAAAGGCTGCTTGTGGCAAGGTGAGAACCGAAGAAATCACATGGGAACAGTATTTTGTCTTCTTTCAAATATGTCCCCATAGTCTCCGGCCAGTGTACCCATGGCAGATAAATAAATTGCAGGGTCTTGTCGCCGAGCGAAAGGATTTCACCATCGGCAACCGTGATGAACTTATCGTCTTCGATGCCGAGCAAATCAATCAGCATGCCCTTGCACTTCGGATTGGTCACCAGCTTTGCATCCGGATACTTCAGCAGAACATCGGGCAGAGAGCCGGAATGGTCCTGCTCTGCATGATGCGCAATAACATAGTCAATCTGGTCAGGGCCGGGTTTGGCAAGGTTACTTAGTAAAACCTCTGTCTTAGCTGGATCAACCGTATCAAGTAATGCCGTTTTTTCGCTGCCTTTTATCAGGTAGGAATTGTAGCTGGTGCCATCCGGCAGCGGTATAAGCCTGTCAAACAACCTGGCATCGAAGTCGATTGCTCCCACAGCATATATATTTGGTCTGATTTGCCTCATATCTCTACCCTTTTTTTGCAGGTGGTACATATCTTTTCAACATTAAGGAAAAAGTCACTATCGTAACTGAACTTAAAGCCATTGCAAGCCCTGCGAGTTCGGGTTTAAAAGTGATTCCAAAAAATGGATATAGTATTCCCGCTGCGACAGGAATCAATGCTGTATTATACGCAAAAGCCCAAAACAGGTTCTGCTTTATCCTCGACATTACTTTGTTACTCAATTGCACCGCTGCAACAGCGTCTATAAGATCGTCTTTTATAAGCACTATCTCACCGCTCTCCATCGCTACATCCGTACCGCTGCCTATAGCAATACCAACATCTGCCTGCGCAAGCGCTGGTGCATCGTTAATCCCGTCACCCACAAAGGCTACTACCTGTCGTTTTTCTTGAAGTTTCTTTACCTCATTAGCTTTATCCTGCGGCAGAACCTCTGCTAACACTTCTTCTATTCCAACTTGATTTGCAATTGTATTTGCAGTTCTTGCATTATCACCGGTAATCATAACAACATCGAGATTCATGTCTTTAAACTCTATAATTGCATTTTTTGTTGTTTTCTTTAATGTGTCGGCAATGGCAATTATGCCACATATCTCGGAATCCCGAGCTATGAGTATTATCGTCTTTCCTTCACTTTCGAGTTGTAGCATATTGCTCCAAATCTCTTCAGGGTACGAGATGTTTCTTTCTTTAAAAAGTGTTCTGTTTCCTATAAGCACCTCAAATCCTTCAACTCTTGCTATTACACCTTTGCCACCAAAAGTGTCAAAACGCTCGCTCTCGGCCAGTTCAATGTCTTTTTCCTGCGCCAGTCTCACTATGGCCTCTGCGAGAGGATGCTGTGAATTCCTCTCAACACTTGCTACCAGCTTTAGCAGTGATCTATCGTCTGTTCCAATGGCGATAATATCTGTAACTTCCGGTTTTCCGACGGTTAAAGTTCCGGTTTTATCAAATACTATCGTTGTCAGTTTCTCAGAGATTTCAAGGGCTTCGCCATTCTTAACGAGAACACCAAGCTCAGCTCCACGACCAATGCCCACAATCACGGCAGTCGGAGTAGCAAGTCCAAGAGCACAAGGGCATGCGATAACAAGCACAGAAATCATACAAGTCAGGGCAAAAAGCAGTGTATTACCGAGAATGAAATACCACACAACAAAAGAAAGAATCGCAATTGTCAGCACTATTGGAATGAAATAACTCACCGCTTTATCAGCAATCCTTTGAATAGGAGGCCGGGAGCCCTGAGCCGCTCTGACAAGCTGTATGATCTGAGAAAGTACGGTATCTTTTCCTATTTTCGTCGCTCTGAATTTGATTACGCTGTTTTCGTTAAGCGTTCCACCAACAACACTATCACCTTTCTTTTTCAAAACTGGAATAGATTCCCCCGTAATCATTGACTCATCTACGTAGCTGCCACCATCAACAATGTCACCATCTACAGGGATTTTTTCTCCAGGTTTTACAACTACTACATCATTTATTTGAACATCCTCTATTGATATTTCAATTTCATTATTATCCTGAATAACAATAGCACTTTTGGGTTGTAAACCCATTAGTTTTTTTATCGCTTCCGAGGTTCTTCCTTTTGCTCTTGCCTCCAAGTAGCGTCCCATTGTGAGAAATGTGGCAAGAAGAACCGCTGTCTCATAAAACAAAAAATCCCCTGAAAGTATAAACTCGAAAGTACCTAAAATGCTTGATGTAAATGCAACACCAATCCCCATAGAATACATTACATCCATGTTCAGATTCCTGTTTTTAAGAGAACGGTAGGCTGCCCTGAATATAGGATGACTTACGTAAATAAAGGCTGGAGTTGAAACAACCAGCATTAGATATGCCATTGAAAAAGGAAAATGGACTGGAACATACATAAGAATCATTAGAGGAATGCCCACGGCCAACCCAATAATGACTCTGTTGCGTTTTTCTCTTAAATCTTTCTCTCTTGCTGCTTCTTCTAAATCTTCTGTTTCTTCTCCCTCTACTCCGAGATATTGATAGCCGGCGCCTTCAACAGCTTTTTTCATCTCGGCCGCTGTTGTCATTCTCGGGTTGTAGGTGATATATACTTTTTCAGCACCTACATTAACATTAACGCTACTGATCCCATCCAGTTTTTTGAGTGCGTTTTCAACTGTTTTTGCGCAAGCAGCACAGGTCATATCCCCAATTTTCAGGGTGATCTTTTCATTCACCACCCTATAACCTGCATCTGTAACCGCTTTTTGCAAGTCGGCGAGGTTCAATTTCGCGGACTCATACTCAACCATAGCAGTTTCATTTCCAAGGTTTACTTGCACATTAGTAACACCGCTCAGATGTAACAGGGACTTTTCAATTGTAGTAGCGCATCTTGCGCAGGCCATTCCCAAAATCGTCAGTTCAGTTTTTCTTACGTGCTCTTCTGTCATACGAACTCTTCGGCCACCTTCAATGCCGCCTCATAGTTCGGCTCGTTGGTCAGTTCGTCTACTATCTGTATATATTTGACAATCCCGTCTTTGTTCACGACAAATACAGCACGGGCAAGGAGCCGCAATTCCTCTATCAGAACGCCGAACGCATTGCCGAACTGGGCCTTACGATGGTCTGAAAGCGTCTGTACATTTTCAACCTTTGCCGCGCCACACCAGCGCTTCTGGGCAAATGGAAGGTCCATGCTAATGGTCAACACAACCACGTCATCGGCCAGAGCCTTGGCCTTTTCGTTGAACTTCCGAGTCTGTATATTACACACGCCGGTATCGAGAGAGGGAACCGACGAAATCAGACAGACCTTTCCACGAAATGAGGAAAATTTAACTGCCGACAAGTCATTTGCGACTACTTCAAAATCTTCAGCTAAGTCACCGACATTCACCCGTTTACCTGCTAAGGTCAAAGGCTTGCCCTTCATCGTTACTACTGTATCTTTTTCCTGCATAATTTCACCTCATCGTCTAATCTCCTTGCGTTTGCTTAGTAGTTGGCAGCTTCCAGCTCATAGTGAGCCTGTGGATGTGCGCAGGCAGGGCATATCTCGGGGGCTTCGGGTCCTTCGTGCACATAGCCGCAGTTTCTGCAGACCCATCTTACCGGTTTGGCGCGTTTGAATACAAGGCCTTCGGTTATATTCTTTGCCAGAGCGAGGTATCGTTGTTCATGACGTTTTTCAGCAACGGCGATACTTCTGAAAACTCCAGCAATCTCAGCGAATCCTTCCTTATCCGCAGTCTCGGCGAAGCCCGGATACATTTCAGTGTGCTCGTAATGTTCACCTCCCGCTGCTGCTCTTAAGTTCTCAAGCGTTTTGCCAATGACGCCGGCCGGAAATGCTGCGGCAATTTCCACCTCACCGCCTTGGAGAAATTTAAATTCGCGCTTGGCATGCTCTTTTTCCTGATTCGCGGTTTCTTCGAAGATTGCAGCTATTTGTTCGTAGCCTTCTTTTCGAGCCTGGCTGGCAAAATACGAGTAACGGTTTCTCGCCTGCGATTCGCCTGCAAACGCTGTCAATAGATTCTTTTCAGTCTGACTTGCCTTTAATTCCATAATTAACTCTCCTTTCCCAAAAATTGGAATCTAAAATCCACTCTTACATATATGTCAAGTCGGCGCCGGTTATGCTTACGTTGTTACCGGGCCGGGGGTTCGTCCATCTGAGCACGATAAACGAGTTTCTGTTCTTTATCAAACAAAAAAATCAGGCGTGCAGGCGGCGGGGTCATGGCTTAAAAGGGCAGCTAAACTACTTGTGTTTTGGGCTTTAGGATGTAAGATATGCTCGCCCTGCACCATAGCGGTGTGGGGCTCGTAAGATGCTCTCAGTTGGATTTATTGAGTAGGCGAGTGGGCCGAGGAACACAAGAGAAGTAGTCCTGCTGTGGAATTACAAATGAATCGGCGAGAATTTATCAAGGTTATGGGGTTGGGGGTGGCAGTGACGGGCCCGTTTAGCTGCCGTGAAGTAGCCCGGTCGCGCATTGAGACGAAAGCAAGAATGTGGCCTAACCTGCTGTTTGTTTTTCCAGACCAGATGCGTGGACAGGCGATGGGATTTATGAACGCCGACCCTGTGATTACACCCCACCTTGACCGGTTTGCCGCGGAGAGCCTGGTTTTAACGCAGGCGGTGAGCAATTACCCTGTGTGCAGTCCTTATCGTGCAATGCTGATGACCGGCAAGTATCCGCACTCAAACAAGGTGCTGAGCAACTGCAACAGTAGAAGCGCTCCATACGGATGTCAGCTACAGGCCGCTGACCGGTGCTGGTCGGACGTTCTGAAGGATCGGGGCTACAGTCTGGGCTACATCGGCAAATGGCACCTTGATTCTCCTTACAAGCCTTATGTCAAATGCAAGAACAATAGTGAGAAATTTGCCTGGAATGAGTGGTGCCCACCAAATCGCAGACATGGGTTTGACTTCTGGTATGCTTACGGGACCTACGATTATCATACAAGGCCCATGTACTGGTCAACGGACGCCGGCCGTGATGAGGCACATTATGTTGACCAGTGGGGGCCGGAACATGAGGCGGATCTTGCGATCAAATATATTCGCAATGAGAATGGAGAGTACCGCGATCCGAACAAGCCCTTTGCCCTTGTCATATCGATGAATCCACCGCATATGCCCTATCACCTTGTGCCCAAAAAATACCTGGATATGTATGAAGGCAAGACATACAAGGATTTGATCAATCGGCCAAATGTTAATGTGGAAGGGGACACGGCGGGCGGACGCCTGGCTCGAAAGCAAATCAAGAACTATTTTGCCATGGTGACCGGTGTGGATGAGCAGTTCGGCCGGATTCTTAAGACGCTCAAGGCCGAAGGTCTGGAGAACAATACGATTGTTGTTTTTACATCCGACCACGGCAACTGCTTAGGGGCCCACGAGCAAGTTTCCAAAAATGTTCACTATGAAGAGTCTATGCGAATTCCTTTTCTGATTCGCTGGCCCGGGCGAATAAAACCTCGTCATGATGACCTGCTGCTCTCTGTGCCGGATGTATATCCCACACTGATTGACCTGATGGGTTTTGGCTGCGATATTCCAAAGGATGTGCAGGGCGTAAGCCATGCGTCATTTTTTATGACGGGCAGGGGGGTGCGTCCTGAATCACAACTATATATGTGGGTACCGGTGGGTCTGGTCAAAACTGGCGGCGCCGGGGCGGCTTGGGGCCGGCGTGGTGTACGGACCGCTCGGTACACCTTGGTGATTAGCAAGGCCGAAGGCAAGACCCCTGGGTGTACACTGCATGATAATGTCGAGGACCCGTACCAGTTAGAGAACATCGCGGCCGACAGGCCTGAAGTCGTCGAGGAGCTCAGAGATGAGCTTGAGCGGTGGCTGCTCAAGAACAACGACCCCTGGTTACAATCGTCAGCGAAATGACATTCGGATATACAGGTATGCTATACTTTCGCAGTGCGAGAATCCGGTTGAAATGCCGGATTGCATAGATGAACCAAGAGAAACTGGAAAACTAACGAAACACTTACGATAAAGAGGAAGCAAATGGATAAACTTGATTACACACGTCGCGATTTTCTAAAAGCCATGGGCTTGAGCGTCTCAGTACTGGCCGTGCCGGGATGTACGGGGGCCTCTCAATGGTCTGGAGGCGGTGTACTTGGAGATAAGCCTAACATCGTTTTTATTCTCGCAGATGACCTGGGCTGGAAGGATGTCGGCTATCATGGTGGTGATATCAAGACGCCCAACATAGACAAGCTGGCTTCTGAAGGAACAAGGCTTGAGCAGTTCTATGTACAGCCGGTGTGCTCGCCGACGCGTTCGAGCCTGATGACAGGGCGATACCCTATACGCTATGGACTGCAGGTAGGTGTAGTTCGGCCGTGGGCGAAATATGGATTACCTCTTGAGGAGCGGACTTTGGCCCAGGCACTTAAGGAAGCCGGCTACACCACGGCTATTTGTGGCAAGTGGCACCTGGGTCACCTAAGCTCGCAATACCTGCCTACCTCTCGCGGTTTTGACCATCAGTACGGTCACTACAACGGTGCACTCGATTACTTTACTCATATTCGTGATGGTGGGCTGGACTGGCACCGTGATGACCAGCCTCTGCGCGAACAAGGCTACACAACCAGCCTGATTGCTGATGAATCAGTGCGTCTTATAGAGCAGCACGATGTTTCTCGTCCTCTGTTCCTTTACATACCTTTTAATTCGCCGCACTCGCCGTTTCAGGCCCCGCAATCTTATATCGATATGTACAAGCATATAAAGGCCAAAAACCGGCGCATATATGCTGCTATGGTTACGTGTATGGAC
>CAYGBH010000043.1:0-16686 GCA_964348055.1 uncultured Pirellulales bacterium | reverse complement strand
ACCAAGTGTCCAATCGCGTTTATTCTCATAATTACTTGTGTCAAATGAGCTTGCGGTCATTTTGTCTATTTTAACTTTGGCTTTGTTTTGCATATTTCGTCCGATTTGTAGAGGATTCTCTACAATTGTAGAAGTGCCTTATAGGGACGTAAATAAATAGATTCTCCCGCCGTCGCTGAAGCTATGGCGGACAAGCGATACTGGATTCTCGATACTTTTTAGTGGTTAAATGGTTCATTGGTAATTGACTACAGACTACAGACGACAGCCCTCAGACTGCAGACTATTTTGGTCATGTGAAAATTTAAACCTTTGATTTTGTTTGGCCCGCCGCCCCGACTCGCGTCGTCAGACGCGGGGGCAGGGATTCTTGTCCGCCGTAGTCTTGACGTAGGCGGATAGAGCTTAGGATTTCGTGCTAATGCTACATACGAGCGACGAGTCACGAGCGACGAGTCACGAGCGACGAATCCGGGCCTGCTGGCCTTACAGATATGAAATCTGAGCTCCGCCTTCGGGCGGCTTGTATTAGCCTGCTGGCTAACGGGTGTGTATTTTACCAGGTTTTCAAAAAATAGTCAACGAAAAAACGCTCAAACTTAGGGTGTTTTACGATAAACTTCACTGCTAACTCTGGTGATTTGGGCTTTGGCTGAGGTCAATTTTATCAGGCTCTTCCAATTTGCCTTTTTGTATGATTTCATCAATTTTTTTGTCATATTGGGGATTGTGACGGTATCCATAATCGTAATACCACAGACCGGGAAGAAGCTTTCTGTCACCATAATTGAAATAACGGCGTGGCTCTTTGAAACCTTCCGGGTAGATCCTTACCCCAAAACCTGTTACACCTCCATGCATTTCCAAGAATAAGTAGCCGTCGAAATTTATGAGTGTGGCATATGTTCTGAGGTCCCGGATGACCTTAGGGATACGCACTCCCCTTGGAACCGGAAAGCCGCCGAGATAAATAGGTCCATAGTACTGATAATTCATAGGGTCTTTAGGACCCTGGCTCAGGACTTGCCTGCCGGCCTTCAACAATGCCTCATGGTCGGTGTGGTATAATAGTAGTATCCGCCGCTGCTGTGCGCGGGGTATACCGTGGAGCCTGGAAATGCGAGAAAAGGGCCCGCGCCGTGAGAAAACAAGGACGCCAATCAGGGTAACGACTACTATTACAATAGCGATTCCAAGAGCCGTTTTCTTTTGTTCATTCATATTTTTTTTAGTCCTTGCTTTTGACCTTAAATTCGAGCACCCGCTTGCCGCGTCCCTGGAAGTCTTCGCCCTGGCAGCGGAGGGCAAAGCCTTCATCCGTTATCTCATATACGAAGTCCCGGCCGGTAAAAGGGTCTTTGGGCAGATGATCCGGGAGCTTCTCAGGCAACTGTCCCTTCTTGGCAGCCATAAGGTAAACCTCCACGGCAGCTTTGATACCGTTGATGTGGGCCACATGCCCAATCTGGAATGGGTATTTACCACGAGCCATTGGGTTTGTTCCAGACAAAGGCATGACAAGTTCAACTATCTGCTCAGTGATATCTCCATCCTTCAGCTTGTTGATAAGTCTCTGCATTTGGGCACACTTCTGTTCGTAAGTCATTTCACTATCCACAATTTGGAAAATCGAATCAAAAAATCGCAGAAACCCCTCGCTGGCGCGTGACAGAAGTTGCTCATCTGTCAAATTCCGGGTGTTTTCCTTAGCCTGTTCGTCCTCGGCCCTCTCTACAAGCCGATCTCTGAGCCTCGCAAGAAAGGATGGATGTGTTCGCATATGGTTTAAGTAAGATTTGAAATTCGCCTGTAAAGTTTCGGGAAGCAACAGCGGTACTCCCTCCTTGAGGGCAAGCTGGCCTCGAAACCACGTGAGAATGTCCGTATTCGGTGGCATGACACCAAGCACATGCTGAGCCGTATGCAGCGCCACTTTATCAACCGACCAAGAGATTAATATTATTCCCGAGATGTTGCTGTCGCTGAGGTGGCGGGCAAATCGCCGTAGCATTAGGCAGCGTTCCAAAGCTGCACGGTAGTGTCCGTCAGCAGCGAGTATCCTCGCATCCACCACAAGAATGTCCTTAAGATTATTCACCTCCGAATGCAAATCTTTCCAGCCAAATCTTGGTCCGGGCCCGTTCCATATTCCCCATGTACATTGCGGTATTCGAGATGCGATTTCGGCTATCTGGATCATGGGTAAACAGTGTCCCAAATATGTTCTGATCTTTCTATCAGACTCTGCACCTCCAAGAACATCATAGATCTTTTGAGAGGTGGTCGTATCAGGATCAGGCCGGAGCAGAAATGCCTGGTAATACAGCAGAGCCGCATTATCCGGATTCTGCAACTCAGCGTCTTCCAGCCAGGGAGTGGTTTCGGTATCTCTTTTCTTGTATGCCTCGTACGCGCGCCGTTCCTTGGCAGTAGCTGCAGCACGACGCAGTGCCTTCAATGATTTTTCCACTTCGGATTCTGGAGTCTTTGCTTTGGTTCCGCCAAGCGCTGTGACATGCGCTCCCATTAACCATAAGGCAATAATCCCATAAACACAAAAAATTGTCTTTTTGGTACTGAGATTGATATTACTCATAATTGACCTCCATTATTTTTGAAAGACTTACAATCCACGGTAAACATGGGGCGCTCAACAAGTTAAACTGTTGTAAATGTTGTGATTAAATCCTGCTCGCAGTGCTCCCACATAATATTATACGCGCAGCAGCTCAGAAATAATCGAAAAAACAAGCAGGATTTTTAGCTTTTTTGCGGGGTATCCTGGTTTAGGGCGGTGCGGATGATTTTGGCTCGAAGTGCATCTCTATGAGTAGGATCCAGTGGTTTGCCATAGTTTAGCTGCAGGTGAGCCGGCAGAGTCAGCATAAATAGCCGGTTTATGGTCGCAATGGAAAGGCTGTGTGTCTTGCCCGCATCGACAGCGCCACAGAGTGTGCGAAGTTTCTCTATCGCAGGGGTCGAGGCCCCCATATGCTCGTGCATATTGATGCCCAATCGCAGGTGGCTTAGCAGGAATAACGCCTCCTGCGAACTTATCAGATGGGCGTTTTGCAGCAGGGCCATCGCCCGGGATATTTTATCGTCGAGGATGTCAGGCTGCTTGGAGAGCAGTTGACTTCTCGCAGCATTTTCGTATTCGACTATTTCGGGGATGATGGAGTTTTCAAATTGCGAGACGCTGTCCGACTCTGATATACCGAGGGTGACCTGATTGGATATTTGATATAGATCACTTGCCGCCTCGGTGCCTTCGCCGAAAAGCCCGCGCACGGCCAAGCTCATATCCCTTGCGGCATTGAAAAACTTCTCTATCTGGCCTGTCATTTTCAGAGCAGGAAGATGCAGCATTACCGAGACCCTTATTCCCGTACCCAGATTTGTGGGGCAGGCCGTCACGTACCCATAACGAGGGTTGAAGGCATAGTCGATTTTTTGCTCTATCATATCGTCGATGTGGTTTATCTGCTTGGCACATTGGGATAGTTGACAGCCGGCTTTTAACACCTGGATTCTCAAATGGTCTTCTTCGTTAATCATTGCTGTGAAAAATTCGCGCTGGGCGATAACGACACCTCGCGGCCCCTTGCCGAAGGCGTGATGCCGGCTGATAAGATGCCGTTCTACCAGGAAATGTCTGCTTAGAGTCGGGGCCTTGTCCACACTTATATAAAAGACTTTGTCGCCAAGCTTGAGCGACATTAGTACATCTCTTAACTTCTTTAGTATTTCAGATTTTTCAGCATTTGAGCAGCGGCTCAGGAATTTGTAGCCGGCAATGTTCCTGGCCAGACGAATCCGCGAGGAAATAACGATATCGGCTAACGGCCCGGAGCCGTTAAACCATTCGTTTATGTCATTACTTATGTCTGTCAGTTTCATATATCGTATTGCGTATAATGTGCAGCTTTTTACTTTTCGTTTTGCTTTATTTTATCCCGTAATTTGGCGGCGAGCTCGTAGTCTTCGCTTTGCACCGCAGCTTCGAGTTGCTGACGCAGGTTTAGGATACGCATTTGCTTTTTTGAGTCCTTCGGCGTTTTTGAAGGCAGCTTGCCGCAGTGAGTTGTCTTGCCGTTGTGGGCTTTTTCGATAAGTGGCAGAAGCGATTTCTCGAAAATCTCATAATCATGGGGACAACCTAATAGTCCATCCTTGCGGAACTGATCCAGTGTAAAGCCGCAGTTCGGGCACGAGACCTTCTGCTCTGAAGGACCGGAGAGTTCATCGTCTGCGGGCTGGACGGCAAGTAAGCTGCTGAGCAGTTCATTTATAGGAATATGACTCTTGACGGCTATGCCCTGCTCGGCAGCGCAGTGCTCGCAAATGTGCATCTCGGTGCGTGTCCCGTCGGCAATCTCAGTAAGATGAATAGTGGCATTATTTTTGTCACAAATCTGACATTGCATAATTAACTCGGCTCTCGAGACTCACAATTGGTTATATGGTTAGATACCTACTAATTAGCTACTCGCCAATTCACCGGCATCGAGCTTCACTCTTTATTATACCAAAAATTCGTTTTCTTGTCATTATCACTTTGCACCGTAGAGCCGGATAAAATCCAACTGGAACCAAATCCATTATATGCTCATTTTTGGCTTCCCACAAGGTGGGGTCCCTCACAGGGGGCAGCAATCTTACGCAGGAAAGGCGTTTAGAGGCCCCGTTTTGCGGTAATTTGCAATATTGGAACCCTTGAAAATATCGTCAAATTTCTGAATCGGCTACAGGCCGATTTATTTATTTGTAGCCTTGCCAAGCACAATTTTTTTACGTTTTTAGGTGCCGGTACTGGCGGCCTTGATCTTACCGGCCTTCAGCGGGGGCGAATTTTGCCGAGCAGACTGCTATAGGCCTTCGGCGGGCCGGCCCCTCAACAACCCTGATACTTCGGAGTTTGACGCCTTTGGGCAATTTTGGCTCAAGTTTTTCATATATGTATTTGGCTACGTTCTCGGCCGACGGGTTGTTCTGCCGAAAATAATCGGTTTTGTGCAACGCCGTATTATCGAGCTCGGCCACGATATTATCTACCGCCGCCTTGAGTCTGTGGAAGTCTATTACAACTCCGCTGCGGTTGAGCTTTTTGCTGCTGACATCAGCGGTGACCGACCAGTTATGAAAGTGCAGGCGTTCTTTTGAGCCGTTCTGTAAGACCAGTTGATGCGATGCTCGAAAATGCGTTTCAACGCTCACCGTAAACATATTTTGTATAAATCCGAATTTCGAATATCGAAATTCGAAACAATGTCAAAATTCGAAATTCAAATGTTCAAAACCTTATGTTTTGCGTTTTGTATTTTGGCCATTTGTATTTGTTTCAGATTTCGAATTTCGTGCTTCGTGCTTTGCTTTTTTAAGGCGTTGTTTCAGCCGATTATAGATATTTTCCGGGATCAAATTTGAGAGGTCACCGCCCAAGGAAGCAACCTCACGAATCAGGGTCGAACTGGTGAAGCCATATTGTTCACTGGTCATAATAAAGACGGTTTCTATGCCAGCTACGGCCCGGTTGGTCATAGCAAGCTGGAATTCATATTGAACGTCGGTAAGACTTCGCAGGCCGCGCAGGATGACATCAGCCTTTTTTTTGGCAGCGTATTCAACAGTCAGCCCGTCGAAACTTTCCACCGAGACGCCCCGCATCCGCCTTTGGTGGATTAGTTCAGCTATCATCTCCACGCGTTCTTCAGGCGTGAAGAGCTGGTTTTTGACCGGGCTTCGCCCAACGGCAAGTATGAGCTCGTCAAAGAGTTTCATACCGCGGTCGATAACGTCCAAATGCCCGTTTGTAATGGGGTCGAATGAGCCGGGGAAAATCGCTCTAACAAATTTTTTACCCATCAGTACACCTTTTTTATAAAAAACTAAGTGGTTATTATATCTGAATTACGAAGCATGTCAAATAAACGCCCTGTATCAAAATTTTGAATTCCAGATAAGAGTCATTGAATAATTGTAAAATACGAGACCTTTGAAAAAGCGGGAAAAAACTTGATTTCATATATCTTACTTAATAGCCTTATAAAAGTTATTTAATTCGTATAAATGCGACAAGTGGAGGTCTTTTGTGCTGATGAGAAGAAGGGGAAAAATCTTATTTACTATTGTAATTGCACCTTTAGCAGCTTTCACTATATATGCACTCGTAGTGGGATACCATATCTCTAATCCTGAAATTATCCCATATGCTGAAGTGCAGGAGAGAATCAGACAAGAACACACTTTTGCGACCGAAAATGATGTTGCTATAAAAATCCGACCTATTGCATTAGAAGAAATTATTCTAGAGACAGAAGAATTTAATCAGATTGAAATTAATACTAACGAAACCAGAAGAACATTTTGTGTGGATCTTTTTCGTGAAGCAGGATATGAACCTGTGGCAACAGAATCCGGAGATGTGCTGGCTGTAAAAAGGGGTCTTTTTTCAGATTACATAGCAGTAGGAGCGCATTACGACAAGGTCAATGGGCCCACTAAAGGAATATTGGATAATATACTTGGCTGTATTTTAATAAGTAATATTGCCGAAGCGTATAAAAATGAATCGACAAATTTTACATATCTTTTTCTAACCTACACCAATGAGGAACTAGGAAGGAAAATAGGCTCTGCAACCTATGGTTCCGGCCTGAGTGGAAGACCTGTTTATGTAATAGAGATAGACTACATTGGAGATAAAAACTCTGAGCTTGGTGGAAGATGGTTAAGTCCGACCGGGGGGAGATTTCAAAAAACAGGCATCAAGATCACGACATATCCAACGCCTCACCCACCAAACATTCACACCGAAAGAGATAATATCACTAACGTCGACTTCGACAAAGCTTATTTGGCATACAAGACTGTGATTTCCTTGATAGAACGAATTGAAAAGGGAGACGGATTGATTACTCCCGATACGGTTAACTTTTGGAGAAAAGAACAACCTTTATTCGGCAAATAATTAAATGGTTGTTCTAATGTTTTTATAGCACTGCTTAAGGTGTACTACTCTTCATTGTTTTAGCCATTGGTCGAGCCAGCCGATAACGGTCTCGTGCCAGAGGATACAATTTGCTGGCTTGAGCACCCAGTGGTTTTCGTCAGGGAAATATAGCAGTTTGCTCTCGATGCCGAGACGCTGGAGGGCGTTAAAGGTTGACAGTCCCTGGGTATCAGCCACGCGAAAATCCAACGCGCCGTGGATAACCAGCATCGGGGTTTTCCAGTTTCTGACGAAGTTTACCGGATTGTGCTTCTCATAGCTGGCCGGGTTGTCCCAGGGCGTGCCGAGGTGGTCCCACTCGGGGAACCAGAGTTCGTCGGTGTCAAAGTAGGCCATCCGTTCATCCAGGTTGCCGTCGTGATTTACCAGGCAGCAGAAGCGGTCAGGCCAGTTACCGGCGATCCAGTTAATCATATAACCGCCGAAAGAAGCACCCAGCGCACCGACTCTGCGACCATCCATCCAGGGATAGCGCTCTAAAGCAGCAGCCAGGCCTTTCTGTAAGTCTTCCAGAGGTTTACCGCCCCAATCACCTCGGATGGAGTCGGTAAAGGCCTGTCCGTATCCAACCGAGCCGTGGAAATCCACCATGATGGCAGCGTAACCTGCACCCGCATAAGCTTGCGGGTTCCAGCGGTAATGGAAGGTGTTGCCAAAAGAACCTTGGGGCCCGCCGTGAATCAAAAAGGCCACAGGGTATTTCCGGCTGGGTTCAAAATCGATTGGTTTGACCACGTAGCAGTAAACTGTCTCATCGTTCCATCCTCTGAATGTAAACTGCTTATATTCACCCATGCGGACTTCGGCCATTTTTCTTGAGTTTAAATTAGTGATTTTGCGTACATCGCTGCCATCAGGTCTGACTGAATACAGTTCCACCGGCGAACGCAGGTTATCAAGGCCGTAAATGATCCTGTCTCGTGCGATGTTGGGTGAGCTGACGCTACCTTCTTTAACTATGGTTTTAACCGCACCGGTTTTTACATTGACAGCGAACAAAGATTTTTGGCCTGTATTAGCCGCTGTGGCGTAGAGCGTTTTGCCGTCTGCTGAGAAGCAGATTGCCGAAGGGCTACGGTCCCAATTATCTGTCAATACCCGCTTATTGCCGCCAGGCCAGCGGTGCAGGACAATTCGAAAGCGGTCAGACTCATAGCCGGCTTTGGTCATAGCTAAGTAGGCGAGAGTCCTGCCGTCGGGTGAAAAAACCGGATGACTGTCCCATGCCTCGTTTTCCTCAGTCAAACATTTCGGCGGCTCAGAACCGTCAACGGGTACCCAATAAAGGTCGAAGTCTGTTGACCAGGGTTCTTCTCTACCCACGTCGCGGGCGGTAAAGATAAGACCTTTGCCGTCCGGCGTGAATGTAATTTCCTCCGGGCCGCCGAATGGTTTGGAGGGCGTATCGGCATCGGTACCGAGCATCACATTCAGCGCTTGACCTCCCGTCGAGGGCATCACGAACAGTTGTGAGCGTCGGCCATCTTTCCAGGTATCCCAGTGCCGAACAAATATCCGCTTGTAAATCTGTCCGCTTGCTTTTGTTGCCTTGATTGCGTCGAGTTTGTCCTTTGTGCACGCTACAGTGCTACAGTCTGGGAAGACTTCCATAGTGAAAGCGATGTGCTTTCCGCCGGGCGAGACGACCAAATTTGCGATGTCAAGAGGCTGGTCTGTAACTTGTTCGGCCTCGCCGCCATCGATTTGAATGCGCCAAACCTGTGAAGACCCGGAGCGAGTGGATATGAACCAGACAGATTTGGAGTCAAACGCCCAGCGGGGATTTGAGTCGGCTTGGGGGTGGGAGGTCAGGCGGCGAAGGCCTGTGCCGTCTGCACGGATGAGCCAAAGGTCTGTTCGCCCCTTGTTGGCTTCGAGGTCCGTCTCACGCAGTACAAAGACAATCCGTTTGCCGTCCGGGGAAACCTGGGGATCGGAGAGCCTGGCCATCGCAAGCATATCATGAACGGAGAATGGGTGAGTCTGGCCAAGATAAGCCGCAGGGTTCCTGTGACCCGTCCTCCGCATTAGCTGTGCTACGGAGGGTGAAAGAGGTGTCCCGACAGTAGAGCCAGCAATTGTAAACAGAAGAAACAAGAACGAAGGTATCGGACGCATAATCTCTCCTTATGACTATGGTTAAATAATTACAAGTTGCCAATTATTGCCGGTCAGCTAATTACCACTGACCGCTTTGACTCGATTGGTCTGGTTATTTTCTTTGGTGAGTGTAATTGGGATGTCGAGCCAGAAGGTCGAACCTTTTCCGCACTCGCTTTCCATACCGATGCTGCCTGCAAGCATAGCGGCTAATTCGGTGCTGATGGCAAGTCCCAGGCCGCTGCCGGTTGATTCGCGGGTTATAGAGCCGTCAGCCTGCCGGAATTTTTCGAATATCTTTTTCTTATCAGCCTCAGCAATGCCGGGGCCAGTATCGGCTACCGCAATCCGAACCATCTTTTCATCTTGCCTTGGACGGCTGTCGACCTTGATCCTACCTCTGGCTCGACGTATGTCGCCAAAGTCCTCTTGGGGGGCGGCTGGCGGTCTTGGTCCGACCGGCCTTCGGCCAGCTCGGATTTCAATTCTGCCTTGCGGCGGCGTAAACTTTACCGCATTACTGAGGAAATTGTACAGTATCTGCTGGACCTTGCCGGTATCGGTCGTAAGGGGTGGTAAGTCAGAATCGACCTGTAGTTTGACTTTTATTTTCTTTTCTTTTGTCAGCAGCGAGAAAGACGATACCAGAGTTTTAAGCAAACTGGCCACAGAGGTCTTTTCTATATGCAGTTCTATTTTTCCGGCCTGGGTTTTTGCCAGGTCGAGCAGGTCATTAACCATATTCAGGAGTCTGTTTCCGCTGGTGATAATGTTTTCGGCATACCTTTTGCAGTTTTCGATTTTCGATTTTCGGGTTTCGATTTGCCATTTGTCGGCGGATTCGCGCAAGACCTGTGCAAAGCCCAGAATTGCGTTCAACGGAGTTCTGAACTCGTGCGAGATATTGGCCAAGAATTCGCTTTTTACCTTGTTGGCCTTGAACAGCTCGATATTTCGCTCTGAAAGCTCTGCTATTTTGGCATCGAGTTGTTTGTTTGCCTGCCGCAGTTTTTCCTGTGTCGCCAGCAGCCCGTCCAGCATATTGTTGAAGGCATTGGCCAGCTTCTCATATTCGTCACCGGTCTTTATCGAGCTTCTTATATCGAGTTTTCCCTCGGTTACGTTATTTGCAAGTGCCCGTAGTTGTCGGATAGGCCGAAGGATTACCCGCTGCGTGATCCAGTAAAACACAACGATTGCCCCTGTCCCAGCGATGAGTCCGGCGACGATTATCCAGACGCGATTTAACAGGGTCGTTTTGGCCACTTCGCTCCCGAGTCCTCGGGATTGAATAACCATTGCACCTATCGGCTCGTTCTTGCTAAAGGGGCTGGCGGACCCCTGTGGATTGTGGCAGGTTATACAACTTTCGGTTGCCCTGAAAATTTTTGTATAGGTGCTGTGACGGACGCCGCCTTTTTTCACAAAACTGATGTTGTCGTTTCTGTCTTCCTCGGCTTTTAAATATTCAATCGTCTCTTGCTGCTCGTCGGTCAACTGCTGGAGCTGTTCTTGAAGCCCTTGAGGTGGGCCGCCATCGGCGGCCTTGATCCTACCGGCCGTCGGTGTGCCCTCAATTTCCTTTGCAAAGCGAATCCATCGTATCTCAGGATCGTTTACATCTATCACCAGCCCGGTTTTGTCCAGTGCCGGAAGGGCAGTTTCAGTTGGGCCTTTTAGCTGGAAGTGTCGGTCGAGCAGCGCCTGTGACCTTGCCCGTCCCGTATCGAGCAGGCCCTTTTTTGTGAGCTGGCCCATCCAGATGTAGGGCAGAAGAAGTGCGAGCGCCAAGATAAAGACCACCGCTGCACCAAAGGTGAGCCTGCACTTTTCCGCCAGCGACAACGGTGACAACCTCAGAAGCTCCAAAAGTCTCTGCCAAATATGCTTTAAGTTAATTCGCATAACCTCGTATCTTGTAAAAAGCTAAGAACGTAAAAAGATAATGCAAGAGTTAAAACCTTTAATTTTGAATTTCTTTCGAATTTTGGTATTTAATATTCGAATCTAAGCTTTAACTTTTTATTTTATATTTTCCGCTTTTCCACAATACGCAATACGCGCGATGCCAGCCCCCGTATCTACCGACCCGAGTCGGGGCGGCGAGCAATGCGAAAAGCTACACGTTCTATGCTACTGTTGCTCATCGGTTTTTGGTTCGATTGCGCGCAGGTGCCTTTGCGTTCGCAGGTTCAGCTCATCAAGCTGTTTTTGGTCCACTTCGCTCGGTGCATCAGTCAAGAGACACTGGCCACGCTGGGTCTTCGGAAAAGCGATGACGTCCCGAATATTATCCGTGCCGGTAAGCAACATGACAATTCTGTCGAGGCCGAATGCTATTCCTCCGTGCGGTGGAGCGCCGTATTCCAGAGCCTTCAAGAAGAAACCGAATCGCTGCTGTGCCTGCTCGGTTGATATATTGAGCAGGTCGAAGACCTTCTGCTGCACCTTCGAGTCATGGATACGAATACTGCCGCCACCAATCTCCGAACCGTTAACGACGACATCATAGGCCTGCGACCGTATATTGGCAGGGTCGGTTTCGAGCTTATCAAAATCATCTTCAACGGGAGAGGTAAAGGGATGGTGTAGTGAATCGTAACACTTTGTATCCTCATTCCACTCAAATAGTGGAAAGTCGACTACCCATATGAACTCAAAGCGTCCCTCGTCGTAAAGCTTGAGGTCGCGGGCAAGCTTACACCGCAAGGGAGCCAGGGCCTTATTGGCGGCTCTTTCGTTGTCAGCAATAAACAAGAGCAGATCGCCATCTTTTGCCTCGAAGCGTTCAATTATCTGCTGCTGGGATTCCGGACTGAAGAACTTGGTGACGCCACCGACAAGTGAGGGCTTATTGTTATCTTTTTTAACTTTGAACCAGGCGAGTCCTTTGGCACCGTAGTCGGCGACAAAATCGGTGAGGGTCTTTTCAATATCGCTTCTGGAATATTTTTCGCCGCCCGGTGAGCAGAGCCCTTTTACAATCCCGCCGTTTTCGACTACCGATGTAAATACTTTGAACGAGCTTTGTTTGGCGATATCGGAAATGTCTTTTAGCTTCATATCGAAACGCAAATCCGGCCTGTCGGTGCCGTAATCTGCCATAGCGTCTTTGAAGGAAATCCGCCGCATCGGCGTCGCTACATCGACGTCCAGTATCCGCTTCCAGATCCGGGCTATCATGTTTTCGTGAACGCTGATGACATCGTTACTATCGACGAAGCTCATTTCAACGTCGATTTGTGTGAATTCGGCTTGTCTGTCGGCACGTGGGTCCTCATCGCGAAAGCAGCGAACTATCTGGAAATATTTATCTACACCGCTGACCATCAGAATTTGCTTGAAGAGTTGCGGTGATTGCGGTAGTGCATAGAAACAGTTTTTGTGCAGTCTGCTGGGTACGAGGAAATCTCTTGCCCCTTCCGGTGTGCTCTTGGCGAGCATCGGCGTTTCGATTTCCCAAAAGCCTAATCGGTCGAAATAGTCCCGCACAACTGTGGTGACGCGATGACGTGTATGCAGCTTTTGATGCATTCCGGGCCGACGCAGGTCAATATATCGGCTGGCCAGGCGCAGCTCCTCGCTTGTTTTCTCGGCGTTATCCATTTCGAACGGCGGTGTCTTTGAAACATTGAGAATTTCCAGCTGCTGGACAGAGACTTCGATTTCGCCGGTCGGCAGCTTTGGATTTGCCATACCCTGCCCCCTCGGCTGAACAACACCTTTAGCTGATATTACCCATTCGTGGCGAACCGTCCTTGCTAGCTTGTGGACTTCGGGCTGGGTTTCAGGGTTAAAAACTAATTGGGTTAGGCTTTCTCTGTCGCGCAGGTCGATGAATACCAAATTTCCGTGGTCGCGATAGGAATGGACCCACCCTGCCAGCGTTACCTTTTTGCCGGCGTCGACAAGCCGAAGCTGGCCGCAATTATGCGTTCTCTTGAGCATAAGACATATCTCTCTAAAATTCATTGTTTGTAGCTCGTCGCTTGATTTATCGCAGACGAGTTGCTTAGTCAATTAAAATAGTCTACAAAAGCTCTTTCGTCAATGATGGCTTTTTTGATATTTGATGTTGGGCTTTCGGCCCTCTATAGCTCCCCTACTGCGGAGGACGGGTAGACTGATTGCTGGGCTGTTAGCAGTCGACGAAAACTTGTAGAGTATGCTCTCCATACCATTTCAGTGGAGCGCAAAGCATGGCAGACTATAATTTCATTGGCTAATCGAGCAGGTGCACAATCACGATTGTGCACATGTCTTGTCTCAAGGGCGGGCAGTAATTAAGTTGTAGAGCCAGGCAAATATAGCACCACCAATCGTACCATCTACAAGGGCCCAGATTAAACCAATGACGCTGCCTAAGGGGCTTATGTTGAACCCGCGATAAACTTGTCCGATGAGTGTGATTTCTTTGGTAGAGCCCTCAAAAGCGATTATCCACCAAGTCAGAAGGAAAAGGCCAAGACCCCAAATCAGCCCACAGGTCAGCGCAAAAGCTTTCACATTGAGTCTCATTTTCGGTCTCCTATCTTGAATGTATCGATTTTATCCCACAGGTACCAATGACTTAGTATGCTAATGGCTAATCTGCTCGTTTAGCATGTTGCGAAGATAAACGTGCTCATCGCCGTTCCAGGGCTTGGAACAGATGTCAATATCGCCATCACGGTCAACGTCTGCTGCCTTAGCTTCGTGGCAGCGTTTGCCGCTAAGAATCATATGCTCTTTCCACTTTCGTCCTTTCTTGTCCAGGTTTTGCCAGATAAACCATTTATGGGTGGGGCTTTTTGTCAATGGCCCTGAGCCTGAAAAAACATCGAGGTCGCCGTCGTTATCGAAATCTGCCACAGCGAGTGAATGAAAGTCCTGACCGGTCTTGGGTGCAATTATATGTCTGGTCCATTTTCGGCCCTTGCCATCGGTGTTTTCATGCCACCCCACGCGTCCGCTCACGCAATCTCCTTCTGCCTGAACGACATCATTATCACCATCCTTATCGAGATCCACTACCCACGTTTTTGTCATCAAAGGGAATCTTGCACCGGGTTGTCCGAAATCGATGTTGTTATGTTCGACCCACTTGGTTCCTTTTCCGTTGACATTCTCGAACCAGACGTTCGAGCGAACAACGTCATTGTCGCCATCGCCATCGATATCAGCGACACCTGCGGGGTCAATTCCACCGTGGACTGCTTCGCCGATTTTGTGGCCTGTCCATTTTTTCGTTGGGTCACCGGGAATCTTATACCAGTACAATGCACTTCTGTCGCTCATAGCCAGCACATCGAGTTTGCCATCACCATCGATATCAGCAGCCACATTGTCATGGGCTTTTGTAATAGCTCCATTGGGATACCTGATAAATTCCTGCTGTCGTGGTTTTCCGGTGTTATGGAACCAAGTGGCGCCTGAAAGCTGGTCGACCCATCCATCTCCGTCTATATCGAATGCGGTGCCACCAACCTCAGTCAGAACCTTTTGGCCGAGCGTATGCCTGACCCAGTTATCCGGGGCTTTGTACTCGAACCACCATATTGTTCCGCCGTTACAGCCGGCAATCCAATCTAAGTCTCCATCTTTGTCAACATCTACAAGAGATGTCTGCCCCATTTTGTTTCCGATTCGGGCGATTTGGTGATATTCAAACTTTGGAAAACCTCCATATATCAATGAACAAAACAGACAAATCACCGTAACAAAAGTGGATAAACGACAAACGTTTCTGTAGTTATAAGAAAGCATAGAAAATTCCTTGTGCTAAAGTATGTCTATACTGCGGTTATAATAAACTAACATCTTTGAATATACATATTAAAATCAATACGCACCGAACTGGATTTCTGTGCTTAAATTATGCTTGGTTTTGACCAAAAGTTAAAACAAAAACCGGGTGAATAGTAAGTCTTTTCACTCCCGGCCCTGATAGAATCAACGCTACAGTGGACGGGTAGGATGCAGAAAAAGTATTTGAGTGGGGCTCAAAAAACTTTAAATATTTTCCTGGATAACGAACAAGTTGAACTTTTATCGGTTTAAAGCGTAATATATTTTGTAACGGATTGTGGGCTGGGGTTTTTTCCAGACACTTCTTCTCCTCCTTACCTCAGCCCATTTTTTCATATTTTGTAAACCGTATCTGCCTGTCAGAAGCGGACTTATCAGTTTCGTATTGCCTAATCTTGCTTACTTGATTTCTTTGCTCTTTACTGAATTCTCATTTTTGAAAAAAGATCGCCGATATGGAAATTCTTGAAATTTTTTTGTTTTGACCATAAAATATTTACATATTACTCTTGACAGAATGTATATCAAAAGGTTATTATAACATTGGTCATCTTTCGATAGCAGGTTCTTTGGTGTTTCTGCAGGTGGCAATTATTTTGGTTAAAGAGGAACATTTTTTGGAAAAAATAGTATAGTCTTGTAGGGCTTCTTTGATATACTATTTGTTAGAACACATTCACAGGGCTGAGGATATCTCGCTTTTTCCTCTCCCTCCGCACCTCAGCCCTGTTTCCTCCTTTCAATCCCGCAGAAGTTTTTCTGCTTGGCGTTCCCTCTCATAATTGTTGGCAATATCGGCCAAAAGCCTTATGGTCTTTGATTGTTTTTCAACAAATTTACAAATTCTTGATTTCAGTTATGATTTATTTGATAAGGATTCTATTCTCAGTATCGTCTGGTTGTAATCTTGGTCGCGCGGTGGTAGTTGACGAAGAAGTATCGTAGGGCGTCGATGGGGTGGTCATGCACGCCGTCTTTGAGCGGAAGTTCGCCACCGGCAGTGTTGCCTGACTCGGGGTAATGATAACACTGCATTGCCTCTATCAGGCGCTGGCATCTCGGCGAGATTACGAGCGTGCTTTGGCCATCGCCGGAGCGAATTGCTCGGCGGATGAGTTCAATGCCCTCTAAAATGCCGCTTCGCCTAAATCGCACCACTATCCCCCGTGCCCGTAGCTCCCGAACTGCACTTGTGCCGGTGACATCATTTACGCTCTTTCCCGCTGGGTCGCAAAATGTCGCCGCCACCTGCTCTTCATCGACGACCGTGCGGCTTTTTATTTTTTGAGCGTGCACATTGATAGTCGTTCTGCTGCGGACATACTCATCTATCACGCGAATCATGCCATCGCTATCAACCTGAATCCACAAACACACAAAGGGATTTACAAACCCAAAATCAAGCGTACGGTAGAGTGGCAGATTCGGGTCATAATCAATTTGCTGGACGTGTTTGGCCGGGTCGAACTCGTCAAAAACTACATTTTCCAGCGAAGGCCTTTTGCAGAGCATTTCAGCTTCCCAGCTGGCCCTGCTGGCCCGGCGCATCTGTGTTATGCAGTCGTCAATTTTCAGATAACCATGGGCCTTTTTGGCTTTGCCCTGACAGTCATCCCACAAGGGACACCGCGAGCAGCTTCTATTAGTGCACTTTTCGATTGTCTCCCATATACACCATTTGAAGATTGGCGTGCCAGACTGCGGTGCAGCCGAGACTATTGCCTGCATCAAGCCGTAAGGCCGATGCATTGTGCTGATCATCTCCATTGCGGCCAGAAGATTAGCGG
>CAYGBH010000042.1:0-16839 GCA_964348055.1 uncultured Pirellulales bacterium | reverse complement strand
ACACGCGTCTATGCCGTCTTGAAGAAGCTCAATCCGGTAATTGCCGGTGAAGATTCTGGAGTTATCATTTTCCATTTCGAAAGCGGCGCCACGGGCATCTGGGACGCCAATCGATACAACGAAAGCAACTATGACAATCCGCGCTATACGTTCGGTGAGTTCCTGGTAGATGGCAACGGCGGCTCTATCAGGCTCTACAATGATGGTCGTCTCACCATACAGAAACTGGGTGAACATGAGACGGAACACAAGTATCACGCAGAGAGACGAGGATTTGCCGGTGATTGCTGCTATACAACGCAGCGTCACTTCATCGACCGCCTAATCGATGGAGAACCCTTCGAGACCAATGGCCCGGATTACCTGCGGACTCTTGCCGTGCAGGATGCCGTGTACGCATCGTCCGAAAAGCAGACCCCCGTTGAAGTATCTTATTATTGAGCTTTGCCCCGTTAGAGACTTTATTCTTCGGGTCCACCGTTAGAAGTCCAGCCATCATGGCTGGTTTACTTCTAACGGGGGGTCTCTAACGGGCTTTGCGTTATTAATGGAACACTGGGTGGCATCCTCAAAATTAACGGAACACCGGGTGGCACCCTCAAACTTGTTTGGAGGTGTTCTCAACGGTAAAACGCATGTTCTTTGTGAATTTATATGTTTCGTTTGTTTTACAAGGACCAATGGCCCGGATTACCTGCGGGACAGAGCAGAAGACATACCAGCTCTGGCTGAATATTTTCTCAAAGAAGCCGCCGCGGGAATCGGCTCCAAGGTTGCCGGGATAACAGATGCGGCGCAGATGGCCATTTTAAACTATGAGTGTCCCGGTAACATTCGCCAGCTTTGAAACTGTATCAGGACAATGGTTGTAAGGTCCGACCGCGACCAGCTCGATGTTCACCGCATGTTGTGTGAGCCGACTGCTTGCTGAGAAATTAGTCAAAGATGTTGCATTTGCCAGACAGATTTGGTAAGTAAAACGTCAGATTAGATTCTGTTAACCTGTGGGATGTTTTTCATAAAAAATACAGCAAAATACAGTGTTAGTTTTGACCATTGATTTATAAGTCACGCGGACCTTTTTGGAGTCATAAAATGAAGAAACTTGTGGATTATTTCGTTAAAGGCCTTTTAATTTTTGTCCCTATGGCCCTGACTGTTTTTTTGCTTGTGTGGGCATTTACCGGTATAGATGCAGTCTTTCGTGCTCTCTTTAGAATAGAGGTCCCCGGTTTGGGGCTCTTGCTAACGGTTGTATTGGTAGTCGTTATCGGTTTTATCGCGTCGAACTTTTTGGGCAGGAAATTTTTCGCCCTTGTAGAAAAGGTCTTCACGGGACTACCATTAGTAAAGCTGCTCTATTCAGCTGCAAAGGACATGATTGAGGCCTTCGCGGGAGAGAAAAAAAGTTTTGATAAGCCCGTACTTGCCACGGTCGCACCCGGAGCAGCCGCAAAGGTGGTCGGCTTTGTTACAAGAGACAGCCTCGAGAACCTTGGGCTTTCAGATTATGTTGCAGTGTACCTGCCTCAATCGTACAACTTTGCCGGCAATGTTTTGCTCTTTCCAAAAGAGTCGGTTAAGCCGTTGGATATTGAAAGTTCGCGGGCAATGGCGTTTGTCGTCTCAGGCGGGGTCTCGTGTGGCACCTCCTGAACAAAGTTAGTCCTCGGCCCTCATGTTTTCTGGCCAAGCCGACATCTGCGCCTGCGCAGCTCAGGAACATAACAATGAAAGCACTTATCAAAACCATTGTTCTCCGCAGGACGGCCAAGCCCAGAAGGATAGCCATTTCTGCTCTGACTGTTACATTTCTTTGCGTCGGTCCTGCCTTGGCCAGCCCCCGCGTCTCCCGACGCGAGTCGGGGCGGCGGGCAAGTAGATACACTTTCACCGTCTGTGGAGATAAAACATATCTCAACGGCACCGAAATCCTTGTGAAGGGCTTGCGATGTTCCAACGCTCTTATATCTGATCGTGCGACAGAAGAATTGATAGCAAACCTGGACAAGTTTGCATCCTATGGCGTCAACACGGTCGGTGTTTACTTCATGGGTTCAAGATTCGGTGATGTAAAGGGATACAATGAAGATGCAACACTAAATCCTGTCTATGGCGCTCGGATGAAACGAATCATAGAAGCAGCGGACCGCCGGGGCATGATTGTCTTAGTAGGTTGTCTCTATTGGGGCGGCTCCAGAGCCAAATGGGAAAGCTGGACCCAAACCCAGGCCAATACCGCAGTAGCTAATACCGTCCGCTGGCTCAAGGAAAACGACTATCGCAACGTGTTCGTGGACGTTGACAATGAAGGCATGGCCCGAAGAGCCAAAGGATTTGACAACCGACAAATGGTCATAGCGGGCAAGAAGGTGGACCCTCGATGCGTCATAGCCACAAACTACAAAGGGGACCCTCCTCCTGAAGCGGATCTGGGCATTCATCACAGCAACAAAGTTCCCGGCAAAGCGTACATTGAGAGTGAGGGAACGCCAACAAATGCTCCGGGCCGATACTGGGGCACATACAGCAAGAAGAACGGATACTACAACTATATCAACATAGGGATATATAATGCACAGATGAAGCAAAACCAGAAATCTATCACGGCCAGGCATCTCGAAAACGGATCGGGGTACATGTGTGCATCCACATGGCTTCAGTGTGTGGCCCCGCACGGCCCAAACCACCGGCCCGGCGGCGATGGTTCGGATACGAGTCCCGGCATCAAATGGTGGCTCGAATTCCTGCGAGATACATACGGGCCGTATATTCGCCCCCCAGCCGCAGTCACCATTTCGAAAAAGCAACCCTTACCCGTGACTGCCACGGTCGGTCAGTGGGATCGCTTCTATAAATCCATAGAGAACACAAGGGCATATTCCAATCCATACAGGGATGTGGCACTCGACGTCGTCTACACTCGGCCGGATGGCAGCAAAGTGCAATCATGGGGTTTCTATGACGGTTCAAAAACCTGGAAGATTCGATTCATGCCGGATGCCATCGGTTTATGGCGATACGAGGCAAGTTTTTCAGATGACCAGCCGGGCAAGAGTGGACAGTTTCGATGTGTCAAGTCCGGCATACCCGGCATGATATCAACCGATGAAGAAAATCCCATCTGGTTTGGCTTCAAGGGAGGCGCGCACATACTTGTAAGAAGTTTCCATGTGGGTGACCGCTTTTTTGCCGAGAACTTCGGCGACCGGCAACGCACTGCTTTTCTCGATTGGGCTCAGCAGCAGGGCTATAATATGCTGTCTGTTGCCAGTCACTACCTCAACCGTAACACCGAAGGACGCGGAAAGAGCTGGCAAACTCCATGTCTCTGGGACTCAGGCAGCCAACAACCAAATCCCTCTGAATATAGAAAGATGGAATCAATTCTGGACAATCTTTCAGAGCGCGGAATGATGATTTTTCCTTTCGCCGGTTTCTTCGGAAGGGATTCCAATTATCCAAAGAGACCTTCGGAGCAGAGCCTGTATATTAAGTATACACTGGGGCGAATTGGACCTTACTGGAACATATTACTCAACGTTGCAGGTCCCGAACCGCTCGGCGGCAGAAAGAAGTTCCTGGCCGACGACATCGACCGCCTGGGCAGTGAGATAGCACGCCTGGACGTATTCGACCATCCGTTGTCGGTACATAACAGAACAGGCGATGATTACTTTGGGAACAAATCCTACATCAGCTATGTAACCTTGCAGGGACCCAAAACAACAGATCGAGCCAAACTCAGTGACGGCCTTTTGCGAAACCACCATCGGTCAAAACCATTATATGCACAGGAAACCCTCTGGGCAAACAACATGTATCATCCGAAATACTCGTTGGATGATATTCGCAAGAACGCTTACGTAATCCTGATGTCCGCCGCAACATTAAACTTTGCTGAGAACAACGGCAATAGCTCGTCTGGCTTTTCAGGTACTCTTGATTTGACAGACAGAAATCAGCGACTGCACGACATCGTGGAGATGGTATGGGATTTCTTCGAGTCAGTGCCGTTCTACACAATGACTCCCAGACAGGATTTGGTCGACAACGGTTTCTGTCTTGCCGAACCCGGCAGACGGTATCTCGTATATCTGCCGTCGGGTGGCACTGTAAATATTTCTTTGGGGCCCCCCTTACGCCGCGAACCATATGCTGTAACGTGGATAAATGCCAAGAAACCTTCACAAACGTATGACGCCGGCCGTACGGATAACGGCAACGCCGTTGTGGGGCGTCCTGTGGAGAAACTCACGGCACCACCAGGCAGTGATGACTGGTTTTTGTATTTGACAAAGGCCGGGCGGCTTGCTGGTTACGCAACGCGGGCACTCATAGATTAAGGACCTGATCCATTTGCTCAGATATCTCGGCTAAGCGCCGGCGGCCCCCTCCTTGCACCTCAGCGGTCGCCCAGCCCCGGTAATTAATTTTCTTCAATTCCTCCCGCACCCTGGCCCAGTCGATGCTGCCGTGACCTATCGGAAAATCGAAGCCTTTGCGCATCCCTTCATTCATCGCAACCTCTAAGTTGTACTCCTTGATGTGTATCTTGACAATCCGTTTTCCGAGGACCTCGATCCAGTGCTGCGGCCAGCCCCAGCGAACCACATTTCCCACATCGAAATACGCCTTTACGTACGGGCTGTCGAACTCGTCGATGTACCGCGCCATCGTCAACGGCTCGATGAGAAAGGTGTTCCAGATATTCTCGACCAAAATGTGGATGCGTTTCTTCTCGGCGTACGGAATGGCCCGCCGAATCGTCGCCTGCGTGCGTCGGTAATTTTCCATGAACGAGCCCTTGGGCTCCGGCCGCACACAGTACAGGACCGAGGTCGCACCGTAAATAGAAGCTTCGTCGATGGCGCCTGTGATATCGGGGTGGCTCGAGTTGACTACGCCGTGCACGCGGATGCCCACTTTCTCGCTGGCGCGGGCCAGAACCCTCGGCTCCGGTGTTTTCTTGTTGAGGGCTTGCGCGGGTGTTTCAACTCCCTCGAACCCGACGTCTTTGGCCAATCTCAGCTTGTCTTCGACCGACAGGTCCCCCTCGATCATCATGAATCCGACTGCCTTCTTGAAGCGACCTCGGGACTCTCTTGCATCTGCGGGCGACGGCCGACCCAGTAGCACTGGCACAGTTGTACTTGCCAGGAGCAGCCCGCTTCCTTGAAGAAAACTACGGCGATTGATTTGTGATTTCATGGCTCAATCCTAAATAAAACACGTAACTTGCGAAACTTAATTACAGTCAACATACGCGCTTAAACGAACGTTGTCAAGTCTTCATATCTTCAAAGGACCAGTTGCTCCATATTTTCTTAAGCTTTTGTCCAAAATCCATTAAACAACCTCACTTTTTCCTTGTTCGACCGTTCAACAGGCTTAAAATCCTACCAGGCAATTTTGCCACTTTTTCGAGCAGCAGAACAAATGCAGATAAGACGATAGGGGTTCCATAGTGTCACGGAAGACATCCACTGATATTCAATATATTAACATACTGCGGATTCTTGCAATCTTTGCGGTCGTTAACGTTCATGTTTCTACATGGATGACTAATAGTATCACACCTTTGACCTTTAACTGGTGGGTGGGCAACTGCGTTCACGCCTTGACTCTGTGGTCTATCCCCGTTTTTGTGATGGTAAGCGGGGCACTACTTCTTGACGACTCCAGGAACGAGACGCCGATGTATTTCTACAAAAAGCGAGTGCAAAGAATCGGCGTGCCTCTGGTATTCTGGACTGTTTTCTATCTTATCATCAGAAAAGTAGTCGGCCACGAAGAACTAACGGTGGGATACGTAATCAAACTTATTTTAATAGCAGAACCATATTACCATCTGTGGTTTCTCTATATGATAACAGGGCTGTATCTCGTAACGCCTCTGCTTCGTACTTATATCAAACATTCTTCTTCTAAAGAAAGAATTTCTCTAATTGTTATTATACTCATTTTGGCAAGTAGTTATTCTCTAATCAACAGCCTGGTCTTGGGCAACGAAAGGTCAATTTTCACTATATTTGTCCCTTATATTGGTTATTATTTATGCGGTTACCAATTACGGCTTATTGACCCGCGAAAAATATCGCCAAAATATTTCGCCGCAGTGTTGATACTTTGTGTGATTTACATCGCTATGCTCACAGATGTTTTCGTTAAAACATTAGGCCAGCCAAACGGCAGATTCCTTTATGACTATTTCAGTCCTCCCGTCATCGTTATGTCGATAGCTGTTTTTTGGGCAGCCTATCTTATTAGCTGTCATGCAAAACCGCTGAAAGGCTTTGCGAAGGTTGCAGCCGAGCGCCTCGCCTCTGCAACTTTGGGAATCTATGTCCTGCATCCGATACTTCTTGAGTATATACGTGATAGACTCGGCAAGCATGCAACAGACGGCAATTTTTTGTTGGGCCTTGCCGTGGTTCCTGTGATTACCTTCATCGGATGTTATCTGATTACCTCACTTATTATGAGAATTCCAGTTTTAAGACGGGTAGTTTGCTAAGATGCAGTTTCGCTCTTATAGCAACCCTTCATAGTACCTCGGTTAAAGAATCTACCTGCTTTTTATTTACTGTGTAAGCTTAAGCCTCGAATTTGGCCATTTGCTCCATTTTTTCACTTTATTTTGAGTTTAGAAGTTGCATAATTGTGCCTTTAGATTTTGAAATCGAGCAGATTTTTATGAAGACTCAGAGAATCTTAACTACAGTACAAAAACCTCTGGAGTATCGTCATCTTGCGGTAGTCTTCGCCGTCATTGCCTTTGCACTGTCGGTTCCGGCTTTGTGGAGGGGATGGGAATCAATGGACGACCTGCGCCATCGCGCAAAGCTTGTCGAACCTTCCGGCCTTCCTCCGAGGCTGCATGATACCGGTCTTGTTCCTGAGAACTCCGGTAAACTACTTACGATACTTTCAGATCTGCACACTGTCGTCCGTACCAGGAGCACTTTTGAAAAGCTTCGCAATTATGGTGTTCTGCCCTGGTGGACTCAGCAAGGCTATCTGTCTTCCCAGTGGCGACCGGCCGATAGCTTCACGCACTGGCTCGACTATCGCCTGTTTCCGGATTCAGCAGCATTGATACACGTCCACAGTCTTCTCTGGTTCTCAGTAGTAATATTTTTGGTTACGAGCCTGTACAGGCAGTTGATGAAACCTTACTGGGTGGCGGGGCTGGCGGCACTGCTTTATCTTCTCGATGACAGCAACTCTGTGCCCGCAACGTGGATATGCAATAGACACCTCCTTATTTCACTGGTCCTGGCTATTTCCTGCTTGTTAGCTTATCATAGGTGGCGCACGAATAATTCACCGGCCGCTGCCGTTGTCTCACACTTATGCTTGCTTGGCTCACTGTTAGCTACCGAAGGGGCAGTCGCCATCTTTGCTTACCTTTTTGCATACGCTGTTATTGTGGATCGCGGCAGCTGGCTCAGGCGGGCATTGAGCTTGGTCCCGGCCGTTTTGATAATTGTCCTGTGGCGAGTAGTCTATAGCACACTGGGCCATGGTGCTCGTGGAAGCGCTTTTATTATCGACCCGGCCCGAGAGCCTCTGCGCTACGCAGGAGCAGTACTGCAAAGGGCGCCGATTCTGCTTTTTGCCCAATGGGGTGGCCCGCCTTCGGAAACTTTCAGCTTTGCATGTGATGCCCTGAAAACGCTGCTCTGGTTAAGCGCCGTGGTCTTTCTTATTTTAGTTCTCATCGTACTCTGGCCTATGCTACGCCGGAACCGGCTGGCACGCTTCTGGCTGATAGCAATGTTACTTTCAACTCTGCCAATTTGCGCGACCCAGCCTATGAATCGCAATCTGCTTTTTGTGGCAATTGGAGCCTTCGGATTGATGGCGCAGTTCATTGGCTCCTTATGGGCCAAAGAAGAGCCGCTGGCGAAAATACGTCTGTGGCGAGTCTTGGCCTGGGTGCTTTGTATTTACTTTTTATTGGCGCACGTGCTATTTACTCCGGCCGGAAGGGTTGCAACCCAGCAGATGGTAAATTTTTCTCGTAAGGAATTTGACTCAACGATGCAGGTCAGCGAACTCGATGGAGTAGAGAACCAGGATTTAATCATAGTCAACGCTCCCAATCCGTTTAGTTTATTCTACCTGCCTACATATAGAGCCCACAACCGACAGTCTTTGCCTCGGACTATCCGCACTTTGGCTCCAGGGTTTCGTCCAATAGAAGTCATTCGAACCGGTGAAAAGACTGTTCTGCTGCGAGCCAAATCGGGCAATCTTCTGTCCTGCCGGCAGCGACATGACTTCCATTTCGTCTACTTTTACAGGACTTTCAACAATGGGTTCCGGGACGAAAGGTCCCCCATGCACGCCGGCGATAAAGTGGTCCTGCCCCCTCTCACCGTCGAGGTGTTTGATGTCGACAGCAACAACCTGCCCAGGCAGATGCTTTTCAGTTTCGTGGTTCCGCTCGACGACCCTTCTCTGAGATGGCTTATGTGGGACTGGGACGAAGAATGCTATAGACCCTTCATCGTTCCAGCGATTGGACAAACGTCAGAACTTACAGGGCCGTTTTGACGACCTTCTGGTCTTGAATACTCGATTCTCGATACTAGCCCAGCCCATCCCTGATGGGCTGGGGCTCGCGAGCATCAAGTATCGAGACGCTTTATGTCTACGGCATATACGATTATAATACTGCCGACGTTTGTTTGACCTAATACGAAAGGACCCAGCAATGAAAGAGCAAGTGCCATTGGACAAGGCAAAATGGCTGGTTGAACCGGGCTGTGTTGTCCTGGTGACCTCCGGCACCATGGAAAAACCGAACGTGATGACCTTTAGCTGGCAAACCCCTGCAAACAATGCCGACCCCTGCCTCGTACTGCTGGTTATCAATCATATCAGATATTCCTATGAACTGATAAAGCAGAATCACGAGCTTGTCATCAATGTTCCCGGAGAAGAGCTGCTCGAACAAGCTCATTTTGTAGGGCAGGTAACGGGCAAAAACATTGATAAGTTCAGCCAAAGCGGACTGACCCCAGTTCCAGCCGGGCTGGTCGAGCCTCCGTTGATAGACCAGTGTGCTGCTCATCTGGAATGTCGGGTGGCCGACATATTCAAAATGCAAACGCACGATTTGTTAGTCTGCGAAGTCGTCCGGGCATTAGCTGATACAGAGCTGTTTGACGGCAGTTGGATTCCGGTAAAATTTCACACATTACACTACCTTGGCGGCAACAAGTATGGCGTGATGGACCGTGCAATTGAGGCTCGCGGCAAAGGAAAAACACCAATGTAAAGGACTATCGCTCAGAAAACAACATAAAAAAGTCCGTGGCTTCAATGCCAAGAAGCTGGACAGGGAGGGAAAAATTGTCTATAATCGTATCTGTCCGATTTAAATAAGTAGAAGAGAGGTTAATTATGTCGAAAAATCTAAACCGCCGGAGCTTGTTGAAAAAATCCATTATTACACCTGCAGCCGCCACATTAGCTTTGAGTCTTGAGGAGAAAGCTTTATTAGCAGGGTTAGCAAAAAAGCCGTCTGTGTCGGCACCGAGGGGCTCGGCTAAAGGTTTGCCAATGGGCAAGATCGGCAATCTCAAGATTACCAGAATGATCGTCGGTGGTAATCTAACCAGCGGTTTCGCTCACAGCCGAGACCTGACCTATGTATCTTCATTGCTGAGACACTATTTTACAGATGAGAAAATCTTTGAGACCTGGCAGATATGCGAAGAATGCGGAATCAACACTGCCGTATTGAGACTCGATGATACTGTCATTAGACTCATCAATAAATATTGGGACGAAAGAGGCGGCCGGCTGCAGTGGATCGTACAGGTCAAGCCTAAGAAAGCAGACTTGCAAAACTTCAAGACCGATATAAAAATGGCCATCGACAACGGAGCTGTTGGAGCTTACATACAAGGTGGTGTTGGAGATAGTGTCGTCAAGAGTGGTCGTGTTGACATTCTCGGAGAAGCGGTTGAATTTATCAAGCAAAATGGAGCAATCGCAGGTATTGGAGGCCATGAATTAGCAGTGCCCATTGCGTGCGAAAAAGCCGGGCTTAACCCTGATTTTTATATGAAAACTCTACACAGCAGTGACTATTGGTCATTCACCTCGCAAAGAGTTAAGGATAATGTCTGGTCGACCACGCCGGAAAAGACTATCGATTTTATGAAAAAAGTCGACAAGCCGTGGATTGCTTTTAAGGTCTTAGCTGCAGGTGCTTTCCATCCCAGAGAGGGTTTTAAATATGCCTTTGATAATGGTGCTGATTTTATTTGCGTCGGAATGTTTGATTTCCAGGTCAGGGAGGATGTTATTATTGCAAAGGACATATTATCAGGCAAAATCAACAGGCAGCGCCCCTGGAGAGGATGAGAAAAAGTTGCGTTCTGAAAATTGCAACAAAACTTTAAGACAAGCTTTATAATATAGTAGAATCCACCAAAGTAGTGTCAAAGATACGGACTCGGCCAAATGAACAGGCCTCAAGAGCTCACTGCTGCTTTTCTTGCCTAAAACTTTTTCGCATACTCGAGGAACTTTTTTGCGGTTCTGTCCAGATTTTCGATGTCTCCTCCGCCTTCCAACACCTCACACATCTCGTACGCAATGTATCCCTGATACCCGATTTCCTTAAGAGTGTTAAAAAAAGTCTCGTAATCGATGATGCCCTCGCCCACAGGGACTGCTCGAATTAAGGTATCGCGCTGCAGAAAATTTGTCAGGCTGAGTTCGAGGCGGTATCGAGGTAGTCTCACATAATCAGCTACAGTGGTGTGCACGATGAAAGGTTGCATCTTCAAAATAGCGGCTCGCAGTTCTTCAGAAGTTAAACCTTGCAGAGCAGGAGACCAGGCATCGAAAGCGGCCTTGACGTTTGGCAAATTAACTTCCTTTAAAAGCCAGTACATTGTATCGTGGTGGGCTCCAATATCGTGATGATTCTGCACGGCAAGGGTAACGCCGTACTTTGCCGCCTTTCGGCCGGCAAGCTTTAGCCCTTCAACAACCAGGGCATATTGTTTGTCGAAGGGTATGCCGGGACGTTCATAACCGGTGAATATTCGCACCATATCGGTCCCTAAGTCATGTGCCAACTTGGCCAATTCCCCGACATAACAAGCCTGAATCTCCACATTAGGGATTCCAGCTTTATCCACCCCGGCAGTAAAGTCCGTGTACCCCGCCAGACAAACCAATTCAAGGCCGAGTCTCTCGATCTTGCGTCGCAAGGCCTTTCGTTCGGCCGCATCGTAATCCAAGGGGGAAACGTGAGGCCTTTTCGCCACCAACATCACTCCATCGAATCCGAGCCTCTTTGCCTTGGCCAAAAACTCGTCGACACTTAACCTGGCCTGCCCGCGCCAGACGCCGGCATAGCTGACAGAATGCAGACATGTCTTCAGCTTAAAATCATTTGGATTGCCCGTCGGGGTCTTTTGTGAAAACGCTCTTTGAGAAAAGAATAATAATACAATCATTGAAACTAAACAGGATTTACGCATGGCTAAACTCCTTCTGAACTAACATATTTACACAGTTTCGGACAGCAGACTTTTTGGCATCAAACATCCTTCCATTTCGAAGCGACATAATAACCGAAATCTCGCCCCGCATCAAGGAATTACGAAAATCGACCGGCCAAAGCATCTCAAGAAGAGTTTTACTTAACGCAATTCGCCGAGTTCAGCGATTGCGAGTTTATTCTTCTTTCTTGCGTCTTAGCAGACCTTTCAGACCTTCAGTAATCCCCCTGCCGACATCTTCTGTACCTTTTATAAGTCCTTTGCCGATGTCCTCTCCTTCTTCTATGACCATCTTACTCACGTCTACAGTTATGCCTAAAGTTGACTTCATTGTATCGACCATTTCTTTGGGCAGGACTCCAACACCTTGTTCGGCCACACCGGCTGCAATGGCTAATAAAATCTTACCTGACAAAGCAGCCGTATCCAGTTTATCGTCGCTGCCCAAATTGGTCATCTTGATGGGCGAAAGCTTAAGTGTAACGGTGTCGGCTTTTCCGGGAACAGGCAGCCACTTTACTCTAACTGTCACGTTGGAAAGTTCCAGATTGTCTATATGCAGTTTTTTCCCGGCCGCCTCAGGCTCGCCCTGGGTTTCTTGGCCGCTAGGTATCGCTTTTATTACATCCTGGAGGTTGGTGCCGGAGATGCCCCGTTGCTCAAGAACCACATCTGCTCCATCAAGCTTGATTTCTCTTATATGAACCACATCGCTCAAAAGAGACTTTATATTAACTGCGATTTTGGCATCTTTTAGTTCAAGCAGCCTTTCGTGTTGGTAACCCGGCGGATTGTCAATCAAAAGATTTTGCAGGGCGAGTTTGCCGCCCATAATTGAGAGGTCCACATCGTCTATGGTGACCCCGACATTTAGAGTTTTAGTTGCTGCGGCCTCAATACCTATTTTTACAGCCCGGTTGGCGAACAGACCAACCAATACCACAACGGCAACAACCACAATCACAATTACTAACAAAATAATACGCAGGTATTTAAGTGCCTTCTTCATCTTTCAATCCTTTCAATTATTTCCTTTTTAAGCGTCGCTCATCTGCATCCCTCACTGCAAATGTCCGCTGTCTCCTCAGCTTCATCGCAATTCCCCGGGAGCAACAACCTACGAATCCGGTAACGTGACGAATCCTCAAAACAAGCCAAAAAAGGGCTTGACAGCCCTGCGAACGGCCGATACTATATCAATCAATCAAGATTATGTCAACCCCGCTCCTATAAGGGGCGGGGTGGATGTTGCTTATACACACATAACTGTTTATCACAAGGAGTTGCAATGGCTTCTATAATCGTAATGACAGGAACCCAAAAAGGCGATTATTACCCCCTCGGTCATCGGACAAATGTGATCGGCCGCGATGAGGCCCTTCTAATCCAGATCCTTGACGAGCACGTCTCTCGCAAGCACCTGCAGATCCGGTTCGACAAAGACAGGGACAAGTATTACGCGCTCGACATGAAGAGCAAACACGGCGTCCTCATTAATGGCACAAAAATTAGTGACGAGACCATGCTGCACAACGATGACTGCATTACTATCGGCCAGACCACTATCTTGTTCACGCTCAAAGACTTCACTGATCTCGAAAGTGCGATGTCCCACTTCAAGAAAGTCGGGGAGCGGATACGTCCTACGGTTACTGATTGACAAGTCCTGAAAGACTCAAGACACAAGACTCAAGTGGTCTGGAGTCTGGGATCTGGGGTCTGAATTCTGTACCTAAATATCTTCTCGGATAATTTTTGCACCGACCGGATTTAGTCTTTCTTCGATTTTTTCGTAGCCGCGGTCAATATGATAGACCCTGTTGACAATAGTAGTTCCCTCGGCAGCCAACCCAGCCAGAACCAATGCCGCAGACGCCCGCAGGTCCGAAGCCATCACCGGAGCAGCCACCAGCTTTTTCACCCCCGCCACAATCACAGTTGGTCCTTCCTTGTGCAAATCCGCCGCCATTCGGTTTAGTTCGGCAACGTGCATAAACCTATCGGGAAAGATTTTTTCGATTATGACACTGTTGCCCTCGGCAAGCGACAGAAGAGCCATAAACTGAGCCTGCAAATCAGTAGGGAAACCTGGATATGGCAGTGTGGTGATGTTAGACGCCTTCATTGAACCGCTGCGGGTAACGACACAGCCATTGTCTTGCCTTTCAACTGTTACACCGATACTCCGCAGCTTGTCAACGACGGCCATCATATCATCGAGCCGACAGTTCCGCAGCCGCACTTCGCCTGCGGTTATCGCTGCGGCGACCATAAAGGTTCCGGCCTCGATTCTATCCGGAATTACCTCGAACCGGGTCGGCTGCAACTCTTTGACCCCTTCGATAATCAGCCGAGGCGAGCCGATACCAGTTATTTTCGCACCCATTTTATTTAGAAAATTTGCCAGATCCGCCACCTCCGGCTCACAGGCAGCCGATTCGATAACGGTCCGGCCCTTTGCCAGCGTTGCGGCCATCAGCACATTTGCGGTGCCCAGCACAGTCGAGCCGAAAGGCCCGCCCATAAAAATATCTTTGCCTTTCAAACCGTTGGGGGCCTCGGCGATGATATAGCCGTTCTTGAGATGGATTCGTGCACCAAGCTCCCGCAAACCCCTGAGGTGAAGGTTGACCGGCCTGTCGCCAATTGCGCATCCGCCGGGCATCGAAACCTCCGCCCTGCCGCAACGCGCAAGAAGCGGACCGAGTATGCAAATACTGGCTCGCATTCTGCGGACGATTTCATACTCACCCACCGGATTATCAATTACCGTCGAGTCAATACTCAAATCGCCGTTCAGACTCCGGGTGAGCTTACAGCCCAACCGAGTAAGCAATTCACTGCACACGGAGATATCAGAGAGACGAGGCACTGCCGAAAGAACCGATTTGCCCGAGGCTAAAACGGCCGCGGCCATCATCGGCAGGGACGCATTTTTTGAGCCGTTTATACTGACGCTACCGGAAAGCCGAACCGGACCTTCAATGTGAAATATGTCCATATTGGCTATTTACTATTTAATATTTAATATTTACTATTGTTATGAATACGAAACGCTTTCTTTTTAATAGTAAAGAGTCAATAATCAATAGTCAATGGAATTCCTTGGCCCCATAACTATAACTATAACAGACCTTATTTTACTGGCAGGCATTATATTATTGGCTCGCTGGCTGCTCAAAACCTCTCTGGGCAGAAAAGCCTTGGTCGATTCAGCGCCCCGACGAAATAACATGCCTCTTTATCTGCCTTTTATACCACTGGTTATCTGGTTTGGGGCTGTTTCGTTTGCAATATCAATCTCTCATGAACTGGTAGGCGATTTGCAGGATTGGCAAAGCGATTTTCTGGATAATCTTATTCTCTGTATCGGTGGGCTAACGACAACAGCCGTAATTATTTTTCTGGCAAGGGCCCACTTCGCCCGGCGGTTAAAAGGATTCGGCCTGAATGTAAAAAAGCTCCACAAAGATTTTTTCGCCGCTTTTGTAAATCTGCTCACCATCTGGCCGCTTATGATGGCAGCGATTACACTAACAATATTCTTCGGAAAACTTATCTGGGGCACGAAATACCAAATACAACAGCATCAGGAACTCGAATTAATAATGCAGTATTCGCAATTGCCGCTTCGAATATTGATTGCTGTTGTTGCCGTAGTAATAGCACCCGTGCTTGAGGAGATGCTGTTTCGAGGGCTTGTTCAAACAATAATACGCTCTTTTTTCGAAATTCGAAATGGGACGTGGCCCGTTAGAAATGTGTTGTCAGAGTCCACTGCCACACCTTCGGTGCCCACTAAAAACGGGGCGGTACGGACTTCTAACGCGGCATGGCTGGCAATCTTGATAAGCTCCGGGTTATTCGCAATTGTACATGCAAACCCGGGACATTGGCCGGCACTATTTATATTAGCGGTATGTCTGGGTTATGCGTATGAAAAGAGCGGCTCTTTATTTCGACCTATTTTCATCCACTCCCTTTTTAATGCAACCAGTATAATAGCGGTCTTAAATCAATAACTCACTTTCAGCTCTTGGCTGCTCATTGCCCCACCCCATCAGAAGTCGACGGCCTACACCCTTAGAAACCAGAAGGACAAACTGTCAACTCTCAGGGACAATGTCAAATTTAACTTTTTCTCCCGCCTTGATTCGCAGGGGCTTGTCAAACTGATTGTAGCCAAACTCGCGCAGACCAAATCTTGACAAGACCAATTCGCCGTGCAAAACTGATAATTCAACTCGAAAACGCTTCCTTCCACTTTTGAGAGAACAATCGCCCCACGCGTAACCATTTGACCAGAAGAACGTACCGTCCTGTGCAGCAAGGGACATCGATTCTTCGACGCCGGAATAACCAAAGCCGGTAAGTGCAAGCACAGCCGCCCAGCTGGCCATGGCGCGGGCGTAATGGTGCCCGCACTCAGCCTCGTCGAAAGGGCTGCGCTTGCGCCCGTCGTAGCGGTCGCGGATGTTCCTGATACACTTAAGCCCGTTTCGCACCTGACCCTCATACAGCATGCCGACAGCCGCGGTGTACTCGAAGCCTGTCATTACCTCGGTGAAGTACGAAAAGGGATTCTTCGGCCGGTCTTTCGGATAGCTGGCCATCAGCAGCGCCGACTCATCACCCAGAGCATAGCTGCGCATACAGTTGAAATGACCATACATGCCTTCCCTGAGATTGTACTTCATAATACTCCGCAGCGTCTTGCGGACATTGGCCGGCTCGAGCAAATATCCTAAGTCGCAGACATGCGCCATATATTGGCCGACAAGCTGGTCAACAAGACAGCCCGAGCCGAGCTGGTAATCGGGCCTGGTCGGGTCTTTTGCACCCATCCCGATTAGCAGGCTTGGCGCTATCTCCGACTTGTCCTTCGGTGGACGGATTTCGTGTTCGTAGTACTGGCCATTGAACAGATTATCATCTATCCACGCTCTGCCCCGCTCGAAGAGATTGCGGCAGGTTGCAGCGAAGTCGTCTTCCCCGAGGTAACGGGCCATCTCCTCAGCCGCCCGCAGCGCCCCTAAATACCACACGCCCATCTGCGGATTCGGGCCGTAGTATTCCACGTCCATAGTATTGTGCTGACAGCCTTCCATTACACCGTCGCGGTCGGCGTCCCAGCCGCCCTTAATCCAGGAGAACTTCAACGCCCTTTTCACACCAGGCCAGAGGGTCTCTAACATCTGGTCGTCACCGGAAAGCTGCCAGTCGCGGTAAACCTTCATAATACACCCCATCTGCCCGTCGGCTGCGGTCTTGGCAAAATTCTGCGCACGCTCGAGCGGCAGGTGGA
>CAYGBH010000041.1:0-17114 GCA_964348055.1 uncultured Pirellulales bacterium | reverse complement strand
GTTCCACTAAGAGATATGCCAGTGGTATATTAGCGAAAACAAAACTGTGTATCTTTCGGGAATCTTAAGAACGATTGGGAAGGAATATAGTAGTGCCGAAACCAGAAGTTAAACTCCACTATAAAAATGTTATGGCAGATGTTATCGGTGACGAACACGGCATCACGCCTGCCCAACTAAAAGACCTTGCTAAACAAACCTCACCGTTAATTCAACAATTGAACGAGGAAAGAGGAACCGGTAAAATCCCTTATCGGGACCTGCCGTATAACTCGGAAATCTCTCGAGAGGTCAAAGAATTGGTTAAGGAGTTAAAAGGTCGATGCGAGAATCTGGTTGTCTTCGGAATCGGCGGCTCGGCTCTTGGCAGCATTGCTTTACAGACGGCCCTGAATCCCTATATGCATAATCTTGACGACGCACAACGGACCGGTCCGCGCCTCTTCGTCTTCGACAATATTGACCCTATGCAACTGAATTCGTTTTTGAAGTGGCTTAATAACAATGACAGGCTCAATAAGACTATTTTCAATGTTATCAGTAAAACTGGCACAGCCGCAGAGACCATGAGTCAATTCATGGTCATTCGCAAACTGCTTACGGACAAGTTGGGCCCAGAAAGCTTACGAAACCACGTAATCGTAATCACAGGTCCTGACGAGAATCCACTTCGTAGAATCGCCGCTAAAGACAAGTTTCCAGACCCTCTTGAAGTTCCTGAGGGTGTCGGAGGCAGATTTAGCGTGTTAAGCGCGGTCGGTCTGTTCAGCGCCGCTATGTGTGGGATTGACATCGATTCACTTTTGGCAGGTGCCCGTGATATGGACACCAGAGTCAAGTGCGAAGATTTTTACAGGAATCCCGCAGCAATCAATGCAGCCATAAACTATCATTTCTACAATCACGGCAAAAATATCTCAGTGATAATGCCATACAGCTATCACCTCAAGGATTTAGCTGATTGGTTCCGCCAACTGTGGGCCGAAAGTCTCGGCAAGGCAGAAGACATGAGAGGCAACCAAGTACATATAGGCCCCACACCTGTTAAGGCTCTCGGTGCCACCGACCAACACAGCCAGTTGCAATTGTACCTGGAAGGACCTAACGATAAATTGATCACATTTCTGCAGGTAAACAATTTTGGTGAGAGCCTTGAGGTAGGCCCGGTCCCGGATTATACCTCTGAACTTCATTATCTTGGCGGTAAAAATTTGGGCACACTTCTCAACAACGAGAAAAAGGCCACCGAGTACAGTCTTTTGAAGAACAAGCATCCCTGCCTAACGGTTCTTTTCGACGAGGTAAATGCCTATACTGTCGGCCAATTTATTTACTTGTACGAGGTGACAACATCTCTTACCGGCGCACTGTTTGGAATAAACCCCTACGATCAACCCTCGGTTAAAGCTGTCAGAGAAGCCATCCCGGCCTTGAGCAGCCCGTACTCCCCCGGGGACGAAGAATGGGCAAAGGAAATCCGGTCCATAGTGGAAGTTGACGACAGGTTCCTGGTCTGATACATTTTGCCGCATCTGATTCTTCGGCGGATTAGAGGATTTGACAATGAATTATGCAGTGATAATGGCGGGGGGTAGTGGAAAAAGGTTATGGCCGCTCAGCCGTAAGAAGCGCCCCAAACAGGTTTTGAGGCTTCTCAATGGGCAAACGCTTCTTCGCCGTTGTTTCGAGCGTCTCCGGCCGATGTTCGATATAAGGGACATAATCGTTCTTACAAACGCCGGCTACGCAGATGTGGTCCGTGAGAACCTGCCCGAAATGCCCTTTAATAATGTCATCGCTGAGCCCGCTGTTCGCGATACGGCCGGCGCCATTGGGTTAGTCTCAACCATCCTGACCAAATACGATTCCGATGCCACGATAGCTGTGGTTACAGCCGACCAGATAATAAAGCCTGCTGAGGCGCTACAACAGGCCCTCAAAGATGCTTTGACCTTCGTGAATAACAATCCGGACGATATGATTACTTTCGGCATTCAGCCGACCTTCGCCAGCACCTTGCTTGGTTACATAAAATGTGTCGATGCCCGCGAATGTCCCAAATGCGAAAACAAAATTTATTCCGTAGAAGCATTCAAGGAAAAACCAGACGAAAAAACCGCGAAAGAATATCTCAAAACCGGCCAATACTTATGGAACTCCGGTATGTTTGTCTGGAAGGCCAAAACGATCTTGGCCAATTTGGTGAAGCTTCTGCCTGAAGCTACCGAGCCTCTGGTCAGAATTCGAGCCGACTGGGGCGGCCCGAATCAGCAGAAAACGCTCAAGGACTGGTTCGTAAAGCTGCCGCAAATCAGTATTGACTACGCCGTTATGGAAAAAGCTGATAAAGTCTATGCCATAAAGCTGGATTGTCGATGGCTCGATATGGGCTCCTTTGCTGCACTTGCAGACATTATCAGTTCCGACAAGGACAATAACATTGTCGTCGCGGGCACCAGCGAGCTGCTCGACTGCCGAAACAGTATTATAATTACCGAAGACAAGAGCCATTTAATTGCCGCGATTGGTCTGGAAAATATAGTCGTAGCCCACAGCCCGGATGCTACACTCGTATGTCATATTGACCAGACCCAGAGACTGAAGGAGCTGCTCGAGTTGATAAAGAAGCACGCTGGTGAAAAATTTCTATAACCAAACGGCGCAATACGCAATCCCGCCCTCGAGCGAAGCGAAGGAACGATATCCACTCGCGACCGGTTTTTTGTCTGGCAGATACAGACAGCAGAAAATGAGATACCTGGCGATAGATTATGGCACCAAGCGCACCGGATTAGCAATCTGTGACCCCGCTGAGACCATCGTCTCACCGCTGACTGTCATCCAGGGCCAAAAAGAGCTGCTAAAAAAGATTGCAGATGTAGTCAAGGCCGAGGATGTCGGAGCCGTTGTGCTGGGCCTTCCTTTGAATATGGACGACTCCGAGGGCTTCCAAACCAAACTTGTCCTGAGGTTTGCCGAGCAGTTGAAAGAACATCTCAATGTTCCTATCCATTTCCAGGATGAACGCCTGAGCAGTTTCAGCGCCGAAGAAAAACTCGCTTCTGCTGAGTTTACGAGAGGCAAAAGAAGAAAACGCCTTGATGCCATCGCCGCTGCGGAAATATTAGAGGCCTTTCTCGAACAAAAGACGCACGAAGACTCTGCCAGGAATTAGTTTCACGCCCTCTTTATTATTTTATTACTGTTGCGGAAAAAGCTTGAAAATATGACAATAGCTGATTAAAATTCAGGTTTTGTGATTTAGTAGTATTTTAAAATGTCTTTCGAAAGTCGTATATTTCGTATCTCAAACGAAATGCGGGATACAAACTACAAAGAAAGGGTTTGTCCAAAAAATGCTAACAAAGCAGGAAAAAGAGAAAATTATTGGCGATTTTGAGATGCACGAGGGTGATACAGGCTCACCCGAAGTGCAGATTGCACTGCTGACAAAAAGAATTAACGAGCTTACCGAACATCTCAAAACTCACCGTAAAGACCATGCATCCAGACGTGGTTTGTTGAAAATGGTCGGGACAAGGTCGGCATTGCTCAAGTATGTGAGCAAGAAAGACGTCAAGCGTTATCAGGAGATTATATCCCGACTCGGCTTGCGAAAATAATTAATCGTCGTGCGTGTTGCGTATATCGTATTGCGCCTATATTTAATTTACGCTATACGCATCATGCACGACGCACAACGAGAATGAGGTAGTATATGTTTGATGTGTGTAGGGTAGAAAGACAAATCGGGGGCAGAACGTTATCCATTGAAACCGGCAAAGTCGCTAAACAGGCGGACGGAGCAGTCGTAGTTCAATACGGCGATACTGTCGTTCTTGTCGCTGCGGTAACGGCCCCGCCCAGATCTGAGGATATCGATTTTTTCCCGCTGAGCGTTGAGTATCGCGAGAAGCAGAGTGCAGCAGGCAAATTTCCTGGCGGGTTTATTAAACGCGAGGGAAGGCCAAGCACTAAGGAGATCACAACGGCAAGGCAGATCGACAGACCTATTAGGCCGTTGTTTCCAGAGGATTACTTCCAGGAAGTACAGGTCATAGCGAATGTTTTAAGTGCGGACCGCGAAAATGACCCCGATGTTCTAGCAATGATAGGTGCCAGTGCGGCGCTTACGATAAGCAAGATACCGTTCTTAGGGCCCATTGGGGCCTGCAGATTAGGCAGAGTAAACGGGGAATTCGTAGTCAATCCAACACATAAGCAGATTGCAGATGGCGACCTGGACCTGCTTCTTGGCGGCCGCAAAGAAGCGCTGAATATGATTGAGGTCGGCGCCAAGGAATTGTCGGAAAAAATAATCGCTGATGCTGTTACAACGGGACAAAGAACAGTCCGTCAGGTTTGTGAAATAATTGAGGAGCTCCGTGAGAAAGTCGGTGTCGAAAAGGAAATCCCCCTTGTAGAAACTGACGAGCAGCCCTTTTCAAAAATTTATTCGCAGATAGCAGATAAACTGTACGAATTCAAGCAGATACAGAGCAAGCAGGAGCGAAATACAGCTGTAGAGGAACTATTTGAGCAGGTTATGGCCGAATACTGTCCTGATGAGGATAGTCCTCAGTTGAAGAATGATGCCGCTCCTAAATACAATAAATCGATGGTCAAGCGAATTCTTGAAAGGATAGAGGGCGAGGTTGTTAAGAGACTGCTGTTAAACGGCAAAAGGTCCGATGGCAGAGGCTATAATGATTTACGTCCAATTGAATGTGAAGTAGGTATTTTGCCCAGGACTCATGGATCAGCGCTATTTACGCGCGGGGAAACGCAGGCCCTGGTGAGTGTAACGCTTGGTACTATCCGGGATGCGCAGATTATAGACGGCTTATTGGATGAGTACACTCAAAACTTTACACTGCATTACAATTTCCCGCCGTTTTCCGTCGGCGAAGTCCGGCCGATTCGCGGGCCTGGCCGAAGAGAAATCGGGCACGGAGTTCTTGCAGAAAAGGCATTGGTACAGGTAAGACCACCGGACGATGAATTCGCTTATACCATCAGGGTAATCTCGGATATTACCGAATCGAATGGCTCAAGCTCAATGGCTTCGGTCTGCGGCGGAACACTGGCTTTGATGGATGCAGGCGTTCCAATCACAAAGCCCGTCGCCGGCATATCAATCGGTATGATTAGCGACGGAAAAGGCCGGTACGAGTTGCTGACTGATATACTTGGCGAGGAAGACCACTTCGGCGAAATGGATTTCAAAGTTGCCGGGACTGTTGACGGTATTACGGCGATACAGCTCGACATCAAAGCCTCAGGGCTGCAACATAATATTATGGTGGAGGCACTGGAGCGGGCAAAAGCAGTTCGCCTGAAGATTCTGGAGGTTATGGCTAAGGCCATAAGTAAACCTAGGCCTGAATTGAGTGTGTATGCACCGAAGCTGATAACTACCGAAATCGACCCTGAGCTTATCGGCAGGATAATCGGGCCGGGCGGCAAGGTAATCAAAGGCATTCAGGAACAAACCGATACGACTATTGAAGTCGAGGAGGACGGGACTATTTACATAAGCTGTCTCGGCGGTGATGGTCACCTCAAGGCCAAAGAGATTATCGAATTGATGACGCAGCCGCCTAAAGTCGGGCGGATATATGGCCAATCAAAGGTGGTTTCTGTGAAAGACTTTGGAGTATTCGTTGAAATCATACCGGGTGTTGAAGGGTTGTGTCATATTAGCGAACTAAGCGACGGTTTCGTCAAAAGTGTTGAAGATGTTTGCAAAATGGGCGACTTAATACCGGTGAAATTATTGTCGATTGATGACCAGGGCAGATTCAAGCTTTCCCGCAAAGCCGCTCTTGCCGAGATGAGAAAATCAGAAAAAGAAAAGCCGGCACGAAAGAATAGTGATACTGGGCGGGGGGGTAGGCCTAAAAAAGATTGATCGCAGAGGACGCAAAGAAAAAATCAAAAATTAAAATGCAGAAAGAATACAAATGTCATTTTCGAATTCTTATTTGCATTTTGATATTTGAACTTCTCTGTGGATTCAGCGGTGAAGAGGGGAAGTTAAGTGCAGCAGTTTGTTGCTGGTTTTGTTGTTGCTTTATTGGCTGTTGTGTCGGTCGTTGTGTTCATTCTGCGTAAAAAAGTTTCTAAAATTCGAAGCAGACAAAACGGTCATCTCGAACAGCTTAAAGAATTGAGCAAGTTGACGGGCGGGCTTGCGCACGAAATAAAAAATCCCCTCTCCACTATCAAGATTAATTTGAAACTTGTCAGCGAAGAGCTGGAGGATTCAGGTTCTGCTGAACTCGGCAAAATGGCTGTGGATAAAGACGACCGGAGATTTGCACGGGCACTGCGGAAAATAGCTGTTATCCAAAAAGAAACGGACAGACTTGAGCAGATACTTGAAGGCTTTCTGCGATATGTCGACAGGACTGAATTACAGTTGGCAAGTGTTGACATCAATGAGCTCGTTAGTGATATGGTCGATTTTTATTCGCCACAAACACACAGCCACTCGATAACTGTCCGGCAAAGCTTGCATAATGAGCCACTAATTTGCAAAGTTGATGCGGATATGTTAAAACAAGTAATACTGAATCTGTTTATTAACGCCCAGCAGGCTATGAGCGATGGTGGAGAGTTGATGATAAGAACGGGCAGGCAAAAAAAAGATGCAATCATTCAGATCAGTGATACCGGCAGTGGTATTGCGCTGGATAAATTGCCGCACATTTTCGATGCTTATTATTCGTCTCGGCCGCAGGGAAGCGGACTGGGTTTGCCGACGGCAAAGAAGATTGTTGAGGCGCACAATGGTACGATAAGAGTTGACAGTGAGCTGGGAAAAGGGACGTCATTTACGATAAGATTACCTATCCAGGCCGAGTAAGGTGTCGATTTGAGAGAAAAGACGAATGTAATTTTGGTTGTTGACGATGAGCGTGACCATGCGGACGGAATTGCCGAAGCGCTTGAGAAGTTGTGCACAAAGGCAATTGCCGTTTACAGCGGCAGCGATGCGTTAGAAATTGTGCGCAGTCAAGAGGTTGATGTTATTGTTACTGATTTGAAATTGGGCGGTGACATTGACGGACTAACCATACTCGAAGAAGCCAGGAGGTATAACGACAAGACGGAAGTTATTTTAATAACCGCTTATGCAACTATCGATACCTGTAAGGAAGCGATAAAGCGAGGGGCGTACGATTATCTTGTCAAGCCGATTGATATTGACCAGCTTCGTACACTTGTGGCCCAGGCCAGCCGAAAAGTTTCAGCGGCGATTCAGCGCCGAACGCAAAAGGCCAAAACAGGCAAGGAACATTTCGAATTTGAGGGTGTGTGGGGTAAAAATCCCATAATGGAAGGTATATTCGAGGTCCTTCGGCGAGTAGCCCCGACTGATATATCGGTCTTGATTGAAGGCCAGTCCGGAACGGGCAAGGAACTGCTGGCAAGAGCGATACACAACAATTCGCAACGCGCTGGCAAGCCATTTAAGCCGGTAAACTGTGCTGGTCTGACCGAGACTTTGTTAGAGAGCGAGTTGTTTGGCCACGTCAAAGGTGCCTTCACCGGTGCCGCTAATGATAGAAAGGGATTGTTTGAGATAGCGGATAAAGGGACCCTGTTTCTGGATGAAATCGGTGATATGGCGCTGAATTGTCAGGCCAAACTGCTGCGTGTTATCGAGGATGGCATCGTTATACCGGTCGGCTCGAACAAATCGACTGTAGTGGATGTCCGCATCATTACCGCAACGAACCAAAATTTGCCCAAACTTATGGAAGAGAAAAAATTCAGGGAGGATTTGTACTTTAGAATCAAGGGCGTTAATATTTCCCTTCCGGCCCTGCGGGACAGAGCAGAAGACATACCGGAGCTTGCAGAATATTTTCTCAAAGAAGCCGCCGCCGAGATCGGCTCAAAGGTTACCGGCATAACGGATGCAGCTATGATGGTCCTTTCGAACTATGACTGGCCCGGTAACATTCGTCAGCTTCGCAACTGTATCAGGACAATGGTTGTAATGTCTGACCATGACCGGCTCGATGTTTCCGACATTCCATCTGAGATAGCACAGAGACTGCAATTGGCCGCCGGAAGCCGCCCGGCAGCCGGTTTGGCGGGGGTGTCACTGAATGAGTTGGAAAAACAAGCTATCGTGGACACATTGGCCAAAACAAAAGGCAACCGTGAAAAGGCAGCAAGAATCTTGGGCATCGGTGAGAGAACGCTCTATAGAAAAATCAAAGAATATAATTTGTAGTATTGCGGTCACCACTGTCTCGGCAAGGGACCATCAATGGCATCCATGAGATGTCCTGCTTAGTTCAGTACATTGAACTTGAGCGATGTGCTTCCCACGTGATCTGCGCCATCATCAACCACAACGGTCAACAGGTGCTCACCGGTGCTTAAGCTGGTCGTGTCCAAAGCAAAATCAAATCCGCGCCGGGCCCTGGGCTTGTAGGTGAACGAGCGAAGAAGTTTGAAATCGATATAGGCCCGGACTTTGTATCCGAACTGCTGCCCGTAGCCTCTTGTGTCGTCATCAAGAGTGACTTGGATGCCTATTTTCCTGCTGGCGGGCTCGGGAGGAGAATCCTTCAGCTTCAGGTTCAGGCGAAGGTCCTTGCACATCGCTCGCAGGTGCTTTCGATGTATCTGGCTGTCGGCGTCGATTGCAATGAAACAGGGGAATCTTGCCTTATCGACTAAATGTCCCGCAGCATCTCGGCCGTCCCAAGTCTCGATGTGCTTACCGGCTTTGCGTTCGGACCAGTCCACCAGCGTACGTAAAACAACTTGTTCGTCGCTTCGCAGGAGAATCCTGATCCTTACCCATGCCCGCTTGGACAACTTGTATGAGATTGTCCCGCTGTTTTTGGCCTTGGGATCGAATGTGAGCGCGTCGAAAGCCGATATCTCGGTAATCTTTACCGGTGCCTTAAGGGTCCCTGGTGTGGGCATGGTGATCGCATCGAGGGATGTCACCAGGCCTTTGGCCGCCGCCGGCTGAGCCGAGCCCTGCGTCTGGTCGGTTTCTGCTTCGGTCAGCTCGAAGTCGATCTGCACCTGCTTTACGATGTTGTTGAGAAGACACCGTACCTTCTTTTGGCCTTGGCCGGAGATAAAACCGCTCGAGACATTCGAGAACTGCACCGAAGGCTCGCCGGCCACAATAACTTTGAGAATCCGCACCAGCGCCCCGTGGCGGTGTCTTGAAGACGCAGTGGGCAGGAACAGCAGTTCAACGTCCAAAGGGCAGAAATTGCCTGTAAGCACGAGCTGATGGGGACCAGGCGACAGAGGTTGCTTTGAGGTGAGCGATAACTTCATGAAAACCATGCCATCCGGTGCGTCCGGTGGCAGGATGAACGTAACCTTTTCGGGAAGTAACTTCACGGGTTCAGCGTCCACGAGGATATGGCTCAGACTCTCAGCCTTGGCCAGCTTGCGCTGTGCAGCCTTATTGAATGCTTCGAGCTCCTCTTTTGATATGGTTCGGTTGCCGTTTCGGTCAATTTTGCGACGCACATTGACCGGTGTGAGAGCACCGCACTCAATCTGGTACTCAACGACTATGTTAGACTTGCGTATAGTCAGCGAGACAGCTCCATTGACTGCCAGCGATGTGTGGGCGCCCAAACGGCCAACCAGCGATGGGCTGAAAAGAAAGCCCATCGACACTAAAAACAAAGAGTAAATTCGTCCACTTTTCATAACAGGGAACCTTAAAAGATTTCCAGTAGAAGAAGGAGGACGTGAATGCATACTTCACACTCACGGCCTCCTTCACTTCAGATAAAGTCTTTAATGTACTTAAATACTTCTTATATCAGGACTTGTTCTTACTTCGTCCTTATAATCACTGAGTCGCTGCACTCGAAAGGCTCAGCAGGGTCACCTGCAAGTCCACTTAACGTCAGAACAACACACGTGTCACGGGGTACGGTACCTATTGCAGTGGCTAATGCCTGTGTGTCGAATTGCAAAACCAGGTCCAGAAATCCATCTCCCGCATACTGCCATACGAGGTTTCCCTCGGTATCGTATATCGGAGCTGGCTCCTCGAAGCAGTCGAAGCAATCTTCTGGATCGTAGCCACCAGGCTCTGTCACATCTTCTATCGACCATTTGAGGGGGGCAACGCCTTCCAGCGTAATTGATGCCGGGTCAATTGTGGTCACGTCGAAGCTATCGGTACCGATGATGGCCACAGGTACGTTGCCTTTACTCTTGGCATTGAATGGATTTGGACAAGATCCGGGCTTGATATCTATTTCCACGCCCTCACATTCTTCAACAACGAAGGTTCCTGAAGCCGTCTCGTACATGGTGCCTAAATTGCTAGTCCAGCCCACGGTTTTAACATACGTATACGTCCCAGCCTCAGGGGGCGTATACGTCGCCGAGAAATCGAATGTTGCAGAGGTGTAGGGAGGTCCTGTGTCTGGGAACTGCTGCAGGTTGGACAGACCGCCGTCGGCCGCGGTCAACTCGATGGTCGTTTCGTCGCCGGATGGGGCAGTAACCTCAACAATCACCTCGGCGTCAGTAGTGTAATTGCCATCAGGCCATACCGTTCCTGTGATCGTCCCGCTGATGGTGACCGGATCACCCGGGCATCCCGGTTCGACGGGGTCGTCGGTAATTTCGGGAAACATTCCACAGCACGCATAGACTGTGGATACCGCCAAGAGGACAACGGTAATCCCGACACTGATAATACAAAGTACCTTTCTTGCCTGTTTCATAACAAATCTCCTTTCATTTCAAAATCGTTTCAAAAATACAAACCAACACACAATCTTAACTTTCTTTTGGGTAGCCTTCACCTCCTTTCACTGATGACACTAATTTTGCATCAAAATGACTTCTTAGTTTACCGGTTATCGAAAACCACTTTTATGCCTACGAGGCCGGTATGGTCGTAGTGGTCGCAAGAACTGACACGCAGAACGTGTTGGCCATTTCGGAATGCCGTTGTATCTATAGGATAACGAAACATCCCATCGCACTCCTTTTCATAGTATTGGGCGGCCACTAATTGTTGGTCCACCATCCAACGCACGCCGTATCCTGTCTTGTCCGCGTAACCTCGTGCGTCCCTGGCAGCCTTGGCCTCTATAGTTACGACTCCGGACAGGACCTGGCCGGGCGATAACTCCTTACTTATCATGCCGCCTTTGCCATCTTTCTCAAGAAAGCCCGCTAACCGTACCTTCATGGGCTTGCATTTATCGGCGTTACACCTGCTATGGTCAGGGGGGCCCTGAAGCCCCTGCACAAGCTGCTCGGTGGTAAGCGGTTTGATGACACGCGTGCCCGGGCGATAGTCAGACTTGGCAATGCAGCGCGTCCTGATAGCGCATTGCTTACGGTCGATAGGGTACCCCGATTGGTCCGTTCCATCCCACTCTATCACTTGTCGGCTTGGCTGCTGCCAATCCCAAAGCAGAATTCGATACAACTGGTCAGGGTCATTCTTTTCAGTAATCGCAATTCGCACCCGCGCCGGCTCGGTCAGCTCGTACGATATCTTACCCGTCTGGCCCTTGTTGGGATCGAACGTATACGCTGAGATTACCGAGAGATTCTTCAGGATACGTCGAGGTGGTCTGGTAGGTGTCGCCACAGGTTGGGTATGAGCATGTTCCGCATCAGATAGATGGGGATGCGTATGTTCAGCATCGGTCGTATGGAGATGCGCATGTTCGGCATGTTGTGCGTTTTGGCGTTGACATGACGCCACAGCGACAACAGCAACGATAAATACAATCAAGGTTTTTTCTGTCAATATAGTTTTCATCTGTCGTCCTGTAATTAATTGTTCATTATTTCACAACAGAATGTGATTGTTTGTTCAGCCTCTGTCACGCGGCTGCACTGGTGAAGATTTTTGTGTTTACGACCTCTTCAAAGTTAGTTACTCAAGCAATATGTTTTTTACGGAAGATAGTTTGGCAGGAACGAATGAAGTCTCCATACCATACGACTCCGAGCAAAATATATTGGACTTATAGAAAATCGTCAAGGAAAATTTTCGATAAGAGAAATTTTTTTTATAGTAGTTCAGTAAAAGGCGCTGAAGGTTGGCAAGAAAATGTGCAAAAACAGATAACTAACGCGATATTGTTTCGCATTTCTCACAAGTGAGAAAGTACTTTGATTTTTTTCATTTTATCTTATAAATTATATAAATTATATTTTTTGATTTTTTGATAGAGTGTTCTTTAGCCAATGCCTAAAATTCCTACGGCCTTTTTACGGTTGTCTTTTGTTTTGGCTAACGTCTCTATTATAGCTTGTTTTTCCAATTCATTCATTGACACCCCCGCTAATCTGTCTGCCGCCGAATCATCTGGAGGACAAGCCGTACTTTTCATGTATCTCAGCCTGTGCCTTGTTCCTTTCTTCCTCAGTCATTTCCTCTGCTCTGTCCATCAACTCGTGAATTTCCTCTCTAAGCTTTGCCTTATCCTCTTCAGAGAGCTGAGCCCAGCTTCCTCGTTCAGAGTGACCAGGTCTGCCTTCTCGCTGTCTTCTGCCGCTGAATCTTTCGCGCATATCCTCCGGTTTTTCTTCTTCGGAGACATTCGTAAATTGCTCTCTCATCGGCTGGGTTCTTTCACTGCTTAATCCGGGTTTTTCTTCCGGGGACGGATTGTCTGTCGACTGGCTCGGTGTCTCCGGAGGAGTGCCCGGCTTTGCGGCGACTTTATATTTTGCGGGCCCTTCGGCGGGTTTCCTGGATTTAGTAACCACCTTCGCTTGGGCCTCTACTCCTGCAAATCGGATTTTTCTGATTCCCAAACCGATTCCATAAGCGGTAATAAGCGCACCGATACATACTATTACAAATGCTTTTGTTGATCCTGAACTTTTCATTCTGTTGGCCTCGCTGGAATTCTTGTTTATTGACGGGCACCACTGCCTGATTGTTAATGGCTTGCGCATCGCTGCATAGAAGCCTGTCCGAATAATACTAAATTGTTCTTCGGATGACATTATAACGGCATCGAAGGCGGCAAGCAAGTGTGAATTTTGGGGGGCTACAAATGAGGAAGATGTATCGGCCATGGAATCCTCATCAGCAGTGGCTTCTTCCGCCATCGGTCCATTAGTGGATGGGCGCCAACGGTCTGCTTTATTTCCTCCTGAGATACGGCTAACGAACCGGACCTCTCTGCAGGGACTCTTGAGTGCCGATGCTGCTGAGAAGACAAAGGGCGTAATACATGAATCGTGATTTTTGACTCATGATTCCCCCATGAGGTGGTGAAGAATTATCTCACGGGGTAAATTTTCTTTTCCTTTTCAATTCTTTTGTGTTATTTCACTTCCATAAATGCGTGATGCATCCGCGGGCGGAATCAACACAAGACACGATTCCCTTGACCCGTTCGACTACGCTCAGAGCAGGTCAAGAGACGTGAAAATTGAACGGAAGCAAGGACTGGAACCGGGCACAGAGGACGGAGCCGCTTGGCAAAACCAAAGGCAACCGTGAGAAGGCAACAAGAATCTGAGGGCATCGGCGAAACAACACTCTACCGAAAAATAAAGGAATACAACCTGTAGGATTCCTACATACGAAATAGGCTCCTGCCGTAATTTGGTGGGCGGTCATTCCGGGCGGAACAAAGTGAAGAGAAGTATCTCAATCGTACCATTCCTGGCTGGGATGCTTTGATATCGTTCGGGATGGCAAAAAAAATGCAAAATCACCGATTTTTGGTCCAATTTCTTGATGTTTTATAAAAAAAATCTTTTATTATCGGACTTTTTCTTTGACATCTCTCCTTAGATTGGATATTTTGCAAATTAGAGGAAGGTGGGTGAAAAGCTTGTATTTTTTACCTACCAAGCTTTTATCCACTTAAAAGATATTTTCCTTTAGTCAAAACATGGGATGAACGTGATTGGAAAGGAGGTCGATTATCACGCCTGCGACACAAAAGTGTGTGCAAATATCACCACTGTTTAAGACATGGAGGTTGAAATGTCTAATGAGCAAAAAATATGCGTAGTTGCTCTATATATCGTCGCAATTCTCGTCATCTTGTTAGTCACACCATTGGCTGAAGCCGTAGTCGATGTCGATATTGATTGGTTTGCCGTCACATCATACAAGGCGTATACCGACGGCACACCTGAAGGCGCGCAACCCTGGAGGTTCGAGATATGGGTGGATGTCGTAGGTCCTGGTAGTCTTGACCACATTGAGGTAACGCCACCTAGTCCTGCAATACCCTTCACCCTTTCCGAAGATAATGGCTCTTGGGGATGGGAAGCACCATCTCAGTATCCCTCTCTTGCTAGTCTACGAACAGCTTACCTGGAAGGAACCTATATGTTTGAGTTCCTTAACAGCAGCAACGTGCTGCTCGACATTGTTAGTTTGAACTATAGCGGTCTTCTGGGTGAATCCTCAAATCCCGTGAATTTCATATATCCATCCGTAGATGGTCAGACAGGTATTCTCACCGATCCGACGTTCGCTTGGACTATCGACGTCGGTGCTGGGGATGCCTTAATGATGGTAGTGGCAGACGTTATTACTGATGAGGACCTTTACTCGAATGCTCCGGTCTCAATGACCACACCCTCGTGGACGCCGGGTCCTTTGTTAGCTGGTAGCGAGTACGGTCTTGAGGTCTCGGTCCTCGAAGTCCAGGATTGGCTTGGACCGGACTGGCCTACTACTACGACCGATGGTGGTGACCTTGTGCTTAGAGGTATCGGTTTTTGCGTTGTTGGCTGGGTGCGCAGACGTAGGACCCTGTGGACTATAGTGGATTAAATAAAAGTATTAAGCAGAAATATTATTTAAGAAGAAAGGGAGGTTAACAATGTGAAGAAGAAAAGGATTTACAATAATTTGTGCAGTAGCGCTGGTTCTGACAGTCAGGGGCGCAGCCCAGGCGGTACCGACTGAGATCTTGTCTGTGGTGGACGGGCCTCAAGACCCGTTGGTCGTCTCGGCCCTGGTCCACGAGTTGGGCAATGGCTTCCCAATTGGGGAAGCGATCTGGTCTGCCACTTTCGCGGCGACAAGTTATGCGCCGTGCCCGGAAAGCGACGAAGGGATGATGCCAAATATGGTAGTGGCTATCAAAAACATGACCGGCTTTAGCTGGTCGGAGCTTTGGTATGTGGCGGACCGGGAAACTGCCCTGACGAATAATGACGGTACCATCAATGGGGGATTGGCCTTCAAGATTGACAATGGACCAGATCAGCTGAACTAACCATTAGTCTACGAGGACAACCCCAACGGCATCTTCGAGCCCGGAGAACTCTGGGCGTTCGTCATCCAGGACTACGGCAACGCGTTAGGGCTATCGTCGTTGTCTCTCTTCGGTAGTAGAGGCGTGCCCAGTGATGAAGACCAATTTTCAACGGGCAGCATCATTGCCATCCCGGCTCCGGGTGCTATTCTGCTGGGTTCGCTCGGTGTGGGTCTTGTCGGCTGGTTGCGCAGAAGTAGAACCATGTAGACTACAGTGGTTTAAATTGAGCAAGAAATATTGTTTAAGAAGAAAGGGAGGTTAATAATGTTAACAAGAAAAGGATTTACAATAATTTGTTCTGTAGTGCTGGTTTTGGCCATCGGTGGCACGGCGCACGCATTGCAGACCACTATACTCCAGCAGGCGGACTTACCTGTACAAGACGTCTTGGCGGTCCCACCGCAGCTCCACGAGTTGGGAACTCAGTTTCCAGCCAATGAATTAATCGCATCTGGCCTTTTGGGACCTGTTGCCTACAATCCCTGTGCTGATTTAACGGATAACCCAGATTTACCTAATGTATTAGTGGCCATCAAGAACCTGAGCGGATATACGTGGTCTGATGTTTGGTACGTGGGGGACTGGAGTCTCACCGGCGCCCCAGAAACTTCCCTGCTGAATTTTGACGGCATAGTCAATAGAGGTTTCGCCTTCAAGATTGACAATATAGGGAAGAACAAACCACTGGTCGTCGAGAGCATAACAGCTAACAACATCTTCGAGCCTGGTGAAGTCTGGCAGTTCGTCATCCAGGACTACGCCAACGCCTTAGGAGTGACGCCGGAAAAATTGGGTAGTGCAGGTGTGGGTATATTCAGCTTCGATCCTGCGGGTGCACCTCTTTTGTCATCGGGCAGCATCATTGCCATCCCGGCTCCTGGTGCCATTTTGCTGGGTTCGCTCGGCATAGGGCTTATTGGCTGGCTGCGAAGGCGAAGAACACTGTAAATTATAAGCCTACGGGATTAAAAGAAGGGCCGTGAGTACTACGCTCCCGGCCTTTTCTTTATTTGTTCAAAGGCAGGTTAGGTTTTTGGCTTTAAAGCCGTTCGGGTAATTGCTCGCGTGTTGCTTTTTGCCAGAGTACTTTTTTAACCTGCGGACATCTTGAAGAGTGCAGCGAAATACGCTCGCCATCGGCGAAAGGACACTCTATCGCAAAATTAAAGAATACAACCTTTAGCGTGCCACCGTGAAACGGAACATGCTTCACGCTTTTTTTCTTTGTCTTTTCCTTTCTTTTGTGTTATTTTACTTCCATAAAGGCGTGATGCATCCGGGAGCGGTATCAACACGAGATACGTTTCCTTAGCCTGCACTGAGTCCATTCGGTTACGCTCAGAGTAAACTCCGCAGATGGGAGATACGAAATTTTCAGCGCGAATTGGAAATTTGACCTTGAATCGAAGCGGCTAAGTTGGTATAAATAGTACTGTAGAAATCTTGACCGTCGTCAGACAAGTGTAGGGTTTTTCGTCTTCTGACCCAGTGGAATCTTTATAGTTTCTCGATAGAGGAGGAGTCATTATGCGAGGGATTCCCAAACGCGAAAGAATGCGTTTGGGGGGCCCGAGGCACAGAGCTGTATCGGGACTTTTGGGCTTGGCCATCCTGTGGAGTGCCACAGAGTGAAGATTTTTCACACTTCAATTAACAACCTATATTTACTTTTTGAAGGAGGATTATTATGTCTAGAAGATTGATTTGTCTGGCATCTTTTGTCTTGATACTCGGCATGATTCTGACGAGCATGGCTAAGGCGGACCTCGTCGGCTGGTGGGAGTTTGAGGAGGGTTCCGGGAACAGGATCGAGGACAGTTCCGGCAATGGCCACCA
>CAYGBH010000040.1:0-17128 GCA_964348055.1 uncultured Pirellulales bacterium | reverse complement strand
GGGATGAGTTTGTTCGGACTCGCTAAAAGAAGTCTTGGCTTTTATTGGCGGACAAATCTGGGGGTCTTGTTGGCTGCGATGGTGAGCACCGCTGTTTTGGCCGGTGCACTGGTTGTTGGTGATTCGGTGCGTCACAGCCTTGGGATGATGGTTATAGCTCGATTGGGCACAACGCAGTTAGCTGCTGCCAGCCAGAGCAGGTTCTTTAGAGCCGAGCTGGCATACGAGCTGTCAGCAGAGCTTGATACAGCGGTGGCGCCTGTGTTGCAGTTGCGAGGGCTGATTGCGAACAGCGACGGCACAAGGCGGGCAAACAGAATAGAAGTGCTCGGTGTTGATGAGAATTTTTATAGAATTGGAGCAGAGGCAAATCCTTTTGGCGGTGCTTGGAGTGAGGGGATTGTTTTAAATGAACCATTAGCGGAAAGGCTTGGGATTGGAGCCGGGGATGAAGTTGTGCTGCGAATTGGCAAGCCGGGTCTGATGCCGCGTGATGTGCCGTTGACGCCGGATTCGGATTTGTCGATGGCATTTCGATTGGTGGTAAGGGCAGTTGCCGGAGAATCGGGGTTTGGCCGCTTCAGTTTGCAGGCAAATCAAATTGCACCATTGAATGCCTTTGTGCCTTTGCAATGGCTGCAGGAAAGTCTCGGCCGCGGCATCCAGGCAAACATGCTTTTAGTCGCTGGGAGTCCAAAAGACGACATAACCGTTGAAAAGGCCGATGATGCTGTAAGGAAATGTTGGCGGCTCGCCGATGCTGGCCTTGAGCTTCGCGAGCTAAAGCATCGGGGCACGCTTGAAATACGCAGCGGGCGGATTTTCATTGACGAGCCGTTAGGTGAGGCTGCGCTGGGAGCTGTTGATGGGGCTGTTGGAGTCCTGACCTATTTCGTTAACGATTTGCGCCTGGTCGACAGGACGACACCGTATTCGATGGTGACGGCGATGGGAGCTAATAGCCTTATTCCTGTGAATATGCAGGATGACGAAATTCTGATTAGCCGATGGCTTGCAGAGGACCTTGGGGCCGGAGTGGGGGACATAGTTGAGCTTACCTATTTCGTCCTCGGGCCGATGAGGAAACTCGTGGAGCAAAAAAGCAGTTTTCGGGTTCGGGGAATACTCGCTATGGAAGACCCTGTAATGGATCGCGAACTTATGCCAGATTTTCCCGGCCTGGCGGACGTGGACAATTGCAGGGATTGGGAGCCGGGGATACCGATTGAACTTGATAAGATACGCCAGCGCGACGAGGATTACTGGCAGCAGTACCGCGGCACGCCGAAGGCGTTTGTTACGCTTGGGGCCGGTCAGGCCATGTGGGCTAACAGGTATGGAAACTTGACTTCGGTGCGCTATCCGGCGGGCATTGAATCCAAAGACGCTATCGCTGAGAGACTATTGAACGCCGTTGAGCCTGATTCAGTTGGGCTGTTTTTTCAATCGGTGCGTGAGAGCGGCATAAAAGCCGGCGATGAGGCAACTGATTTTGGCCAGCTTTTCCTGGGCTTTAGCATCTTTCTTATCATAGCGGCTCTAATTCTGATGGGTCTTCTTTTTGTGTTCGGCGTTGAGAGCCGCAGCGAGCAGGTTGGAATGCTGTTGGCGGTGGGTCTCGGCCCGAAGCTGGTCAGAAGGCTGCTATTTATTGAAGGCGGGATGTTAGCCATACTTGGGGCAATTGTAGGGACCGTAGCGGGGCTGCTTTATACCAGGGCCATGATTTACGGGCTGGCAACAGTATGGCAAGTGGCGGTAAGCGGTTCGAAAATACATTTTTATGCAAAGCCGTTCACCTTGTTTGCGGGAGCGCTTGGGGCGGTGGCGGTTTCGCTGATTGCGATATGGCTGACTTTGCGTAAACAGGTGTCCCGGCCGGCGCGTGAGCTTCTTGGTCAGGGTTTGCAATGGCAGTTTTTTGCTGCAGGACGAGTATCTAAAGGCAGGATTGGGCTGGGGACGGCGGCAGTAGCAACAGTCGCAGCAGTGGTACTGTTGGTTATGATGGGAACCGGTGACAGTGGTGCTGTCGCTGGGGCGTTTTTTGGTGCGGGGGCTTTGCTGTTGATAGCCGGACTCGGATTAAGTCAGGCCTTATTGAGGATTGTTGGGGGTAGCTGGCAGAGGACGATGACTTCACTAAAAGGCCTGGGGCTGCGGAATTCTACGAGACGAAGCGGGCGGAGCCTGGCGGTTGTGGGATTGCTCGCATGTGGGATTTTCTTAGTTGTTGCTGTGGGGGCAAACAGACATAGTCCAACGGAGCAGGCCCGGAGGCGGAATTCGGGCACGGGAGGGTTCGCGCTGTTCGGCGAATCAGCCATAGGTATTTTGCACGATTTGAACAGCGAGTCCGGGCGTCAATCACTGGGCCTGGCTGATGATGAGCTTGAAGATGTCCGGATAGTTCAGTTGCGTGTGCATGATGGGGACGATGCAAGCTGCCTTAACCTGAATCGTGCACAAAGTCCGCGATTATTAGGCGTGCAGCCAAGGCAACTGCAGATGCGCGATGCTTTCGGGTTTGCGGACACAATTGAAGGTGCCGAGCTGGAAGATGCCTGGGGCCTACTTAATCGCGACCTGGGCGCCGATGTAGTGCCGGCGATTGGGGATTATCAAACTATTATCTGGGCACTTGGAAAATCCATAGGAGATGAGCTTGAGTATACCGATGAGAAGGGGCGAAGGTTTCGGCTGTGTTTGGTTGGAATGCTGAAGAATTCAATCTTGCAGGGTAGCTTGCTTATTTCTGAAGATGAGTTTGTCAGGCATTTCCCGTCGGAGGATGGATACAGGATTTTCCTTGCCGATGTTACTGAGGACAAGGCCGAGGCGGTGTCTGGAATACTTTCTACCAGATTGAGAAACTTTGGATTGGCACTGACACCGGCAAAGCAGCGGCTGGAAGAGTTCAGCTCCGTTGAGAATACGTATCTATCGATATTTCAATTATTGGGAGGTCTGGGACTTATTCTCGGCAGCGTGGGTCTTGGACTGGTGGTGCTTCGCAACGTGCTTGAGAGGCGAGGTGAGCTTGCGATGCTGCAAGCTGTTGGGTTTAATAAAGCGGCACTTAAGAGAATGGTATTTTACGAGCACGCCGGTCTGCTGCTGTGTGGTCTGGCGTGTGGGGTTGCAGCTGGGCTGGTGGCAGTCTGGCCTGCTCTGAAATCGACGGCATCGCAAGTGCCATATTCTTCGCTGATATTAACAATTGCTGCTATAGGAATCAGCGGTGTGGTGTGGATACGGGTTGCGTCTGCCTTTGCACTCAGCGGACAAATGTTGGAGGCGCTAAGGAATGAGTAGACGAATTTTCGAATGAGAAAAATATGAAGGATAATTTTATTGCGAAGATAATACCCATCGGATTGGCTGTTGTGGGCGTCGTCCTGCTGTACGTATGGCTTACCGCTGATGCAGCGGTGGAAGTAACGGAGCGTTTGGCCATTGCCGAGAATATGCCGGAAATGCTTCCGGATGAAAGTGTTGTAGAGGAAGTGCGGGGGCAGTTGATTCAGTTCGATGGCGAGCCGGCGGATTTGCCCGGTGCCTGGCCGCGGTTCAGGGGGGCAAACTTCGACGCGGTAAGCACTGATGATATTGCACTTGCAAGGACATGGCCGAAAGATGGGCCGGGAGTCCTGTGGTCTATTGACGTGGGCGAGGGTTACGCCGGGGCGGCGGTTCTGGCCGGGCGAGTGTATGTTTTGGATTATGACCACGAAAATCAGGCCGATGCAATTCGATGTTTGTCACTTGCCGACGGTAAAGAAATCTGGCGGTATTGGTATCCTGTCAAAGTCAAACGCAATCACGGGATGAGCCGAACTGTCCCGGCGGTAACGGATAAGTATATTGTTACATTGGGGCCGAAATGTCACGTTACGGGTCTGGATTCAGTGACGGGTCAATTTCGCTGGATGTTGAACCTGGTAAAAGATTTCGGCGCGAAGGTGCCGCCGTGGTATGCAGGACAGTGTCCGCTCATTGAGGACGGCAAGGCAATAATTGCCGTCGGCGGTGACTCGTTGATTATAGCTGTTAACTGCGAGACGGGCGAGATTTTATGGCAAAGTCCCAACCCTCACGGCTGGGTAATGACCCATTCGTCCGTGATGCCGGCCGAGTTTATGGGGGTGCGTATGTACGTTTATTGTGGCAGTGGAGGCGTGGTGGGCGTTTCGGCAGAGGACGGCAGCATCTTGTGGGAAAACACAGAGTGGAAGATTCGTGTAGCAAATGTTCCGACACCTGTTGTGATGGATGAGGGACGTATTTTTCTGTCCGGCGGCTACAATGCGGGGAGTATGATGCTGCAATTAACGAAGGAAGACGGCCGGATAAGCCCGCAAGAAGTTTTTCGACTTGAGCCGGAGGTATTCGGCTCGCCACAACATACACCGATTTTTTATGATGGCTATATTTACGGGATTAGGCCGGACGGGCAATTGACCTGTCTTGACCCGGATGGCCGGGTCGTGTGGACCAGCACGAGCTCTCGACAGTTCGGACGCGGTCCGTATACAATCGCCAACGGGTTGATATATGTTATGAATGACTCCGGAGTGCTGAGCCTTGTCGATGCCACACCATCGGGATATGTGGAATTCAGCCAGGCCAAAGTTCTGGATGGAATAGAATCCTGGGGACCTATGGCGATTGCATCCGGCAGGTTGATTTTGCGTGACCTTAACCGGATGATATGCCTTGATATCACAGAGCAGTAGGGCGGCCGCGTTGAATGCGAATATTTTATATGTTATAATGAACTTTTGTAAAGTGTGACTGTAGAGCGTTGTAAGGTGTCAGAATGAACAGACGGTTGGGAGCATTAAATATTAAGACTTTCGCCGGCGTGCTTGCTGTTGTTGCAATCGTCATCGGCGGTGTTGTTGTGGTACGGCTTGATACGACAGGTAAAAAAGGCAGCGGACTTGGTAAAGAGTACGTCTATGATGTAAAAGAGTTGGCGAAGATTGACCCGAACCTGATTCTTTATGAAGAGGCAGCTGAAGCAATCAGTACCGGCTTTACCGATTCGCACGCTATTACGGTTGATTCTCAAGGTTCTATCTACACAGCCGGTGATAAAGCCATTCGTATGTTTACTGCGAGCGGCAGTTTGGCTGGCGAGGTCGAGCTTGCTGATGTGCCAAGGTGTTTGACGGTGTCGAGTGACGGTAAGATTTATGTTGGAATGAAAGACCATGTAGAAATTTATGACGGTCGAGGAAAGCGGCTGGCAAGCTGGCAAGGCCTGGGTAATGACGCGCTTTTGACCAGTATCGCCATTTCCAAAAACAATGTCTTTGTTGCCGATGCCGGCAATCGCATTGTTCTGCGCTATGACACCACCGGCAAGCTGATTAACCGTATCGGCGAAAAAGATGAGGCTCGTAATGTTCCGGGTTTTGTGATACCGAGTCCGCATTTCGACCTGGCAGTTGGTCGTGACGGACTTTTGCGAGTGGTCAATTCCGGCCGCCATCGCATCGAGGCGTATACGTTTGACGGTGACCTTGAGTTTTGGTGGGGCGAATTTTCGAATGTAGAGTTGAAAGGTTTCACCGGCTGCTGCAATCCCGTGAATTTTGCGATACTTGGAGATGAAAGTTTTGTTACCTGTGAGAAGGGCCTGACACGGGTCAAGATTTATGACGCTGATGGCGCTTTTGTGGGCGCGGTAGCCGGGCCGGAGCAATTAGTTGAAGGCGGTACCTCGCGTATTTGTCATTTTCCGGCGGATTGTCAGTCCGGAGGTTTTGACGTGGCTGTCGATGCGGCTGGGCGGATTCTGGTGCTGGATACAATTAAGAATGTCGTGAGAATATTTGCCAAAAGAGAGGCGGGATGAGAACAGAATACAGAAGACAGAATACAGAGAACAATGAACAGCGAACAATGAACAAACATCCCAGAGACGTTCAAAGCCGGCGAGCATTATTTGCAAGCGTTTTTCGGTATGCAACTTTGGGTCTGTTAGGGGCCGCTGGCGTCTGGGGATTTACCAAGAGACGCAAACTCGTGCGAGAGGGCAAGTGTATTAGTCGTGGAATCTGCCGCGGCTGTGAGGTTTTCGAAAAGTGTGGACTGCCCCAGGCTCTGTCAGCAAAACAAGTTTTAGAGAATAGATGATGGTCGAAAACAAGAACAATGTTAAAGGACCTCAAGCGAAAAATAATGCGTTTAGGAGCCCTACCAGACGCAACTTTTTGAGAGATAGTCTTTGGGGGGCGTGTTTGGCCGGTCTTGGCGGCATAGCTGGATTTTTGGGCAGAAAAAGCAAAGGGACGAATACGGTCTGGCAAATCGACCCGGAGCTGTGTGTTGCATGCGGCAACTGTGCGACTTATTGCGTGCTGGAAGAATCGGCGGTAAAGTGCGTGCACGCTTATGCGTTGTGCGGATACTGCAAGATATGTTTTGGCTTTTTCGGGCCGGAGCCCTTTGATATCAATGAGGCCGCGGAAAATCAACTCTGTCCGACAGGAGCGATAAAACGTACCTTTGTGGAGGACCCATATTACGAATACACCATCGACGAAACACTCTGCAACGGTTGCGGTAAATGCGTCAAGGGGTGTAATACTTTCGGTAACGGTTCGCTGTTTCTTCAGGTGCGTCACGGTCGTTGTTTGAACTGTAATGAATGCTCGATTGCTGTAGCTTGTCCTTCGGGTGCACATAAGCGGGTCCCTGCCGACAAGCCTTACCTGCTCAAGAAGGTGGACCACGCTTAATGATACGTTTGGGTCATATTATATTCGGCGTAGCTGTCTTGACGAGCTTATGCGCGGTTGTAACAGCCGCTGAACGCTTTCCACCACCTGAATTCGAAAGTGATTATGAACGGCCGAGCCCGACCACGCCGCATCCGCGGCAGGATATTTACGAGTACATTGACGCGGCGGTGCTTTTGGCGGGGCTGTCGCTATCTTCATATCTGGTTTTGAGAAATCGCAGCCGACGGGCAATATTTGTTCTAATGGTGTTTTCATTGCTCTATTTCGGCTTTTGGCGAAAGGGCTGTGTCTGTCCGATAGGGGCGATTCAGAATGTTGTTCTCTCGGTATTCGACCGTGACTATATCGTGCCCATTGTGGTTGGCGTGTTTTTCCTGCTGCCGCTTGTATTTACCCTGTTTTTCGGAAGGACCTTCTGTGCAGCAGTATGTCCTTTAGGGGCGATGCAGGATTTGGTACTGCTGCGGCCGGTGCCGATTCCGCGTTGGGCCGAGAGCGGGCTGCGGTTGTTTGCGTATGTTTACTTGGGGGCGGCGGTTCTATTTGCTGCAACCGGCAGTGCTTTTGTGATTTGCAGGTACGACCCTTTCGTTTCATTTTTCCGTTTGAGCGGCAACTTAAACGTTTTAATTCTCGGAGCTTGCTTCTTGGTGGTAGGTGTGTTCATAGGGCGGCCCTATTGCAGGTTTGTGTGTCCTTATGGTGTAATTCTGAGACAGTTGTCGCGGCTGTCAAAATGGCGGGTGAGTATTACTCCCGATGAGTGCGTTCAGTGCAGGCTGTGTGAAGATTCGTGTCCTTTTGGTGCTATCAAAGAGCCGACAACCGCTTGGCCGATACATGATTATAGCAAAAGTCAAAAGAGACTGGCGTTTCTGATTCTTCTGTTGCCTTTATTAATGCTCCTGGGTGGATGGATGGGGTCCAGTGTCAGGATGGTGACGGCCCGCATGCATGAAACGGTCAGGCTCGCTGAGCGGGTTTATTTGGAGGACACAGGCAAGGTCGAAGGAACTACAGACGCCAGTTTAGCATTTAGAGCAACGGGCAAAGAGGTCAAAGAGCTTTACGAGGAGGCTTCAAACATCCGGGCGGAGTTTGGGCTGGGCGGCTGGTTCTTTGGGGGATTTGTGGGTCTGGTGATCGGCCTTAAGCTTATTGGTCTGTCCGTAAGACGGCAAAGGAAAGATTACGAGGCTGACAGGGCGAGCTGCGTGGCGTGCGGCCGATGTTTTGAATATTGCCCGAAGGAACACGCCAGGCTCAAGAAAGCAAAAGAAATGATTGGTAAAAGCTAATGGAAGCGACAAATCCATGGTACAAAAGCGCAGTGGCAACGGCCATTGTTGGGGGGCTGTTCTCTGTCATTATACTTACACTTATTGTTTTCAATTACGTTCGAAGCAGGATAATAGAACCGAAGCGGGAAATAGATCTGGAGAATCTGAAGATAGAGATTCAAGACCAGCCTGACGATGAGCAGCTCTTGTTGTGGATTCGCGAACTGGATTTACGGAGCGTCTCTGACCCCAACCGAGCAGAAGAGCTGGAGACTCTCAAAACAGAAATTCGTGGCGCCCCTAATGAGCAGCTGCTGTCGCGGATTCGGCAACTGGATTTAGAGGTCAAACAGGACGAAATCCGGCGACTGGATTTGCAGTTCAGGCAGGACAAAATCCGGAGCCGGGATTTTTCGCGCAAAGGCTGCTATTTGCTTCTTGGCAGTGTGGTGGTGTTCCTGGTTGGCGTAAAGCTGGCGGATGCTTTCAGAAAAAAGATGCCGTCTCCGCAGTTGCGCGGGGACGAGCCCTACAAGCAGGTCCGCGAATCGATGCGGGCTCGATGGGCGGTTACTGCCGGTTTGGCGATATTAGCGGCGGGGGTGTTGTTTCTCATAACGGGCCCTCGCATTGATTTTACCGAGGCCGATGTGGTGAGCGCTTCTTATCCTTCGACAGAGCAGATCAGTAAGAATTGGCCTGGCTTTCGCGGTCCAGGCGGACTCGGGACAAGCGCCTATACAAACGTGCCGGTTAATTGGGATGGTAAGACAGGTGAAGGGATTATCTGGAAGACTAAGGTGCCGCTTTCGGGCTTTAGTTCGCCGGTTATTTGGGGCGACCGTGTTTTTCTTTCCGGCGGCGACGAAAACAAACTCCAGGTGTACTGCTTTGACGCACTCTCGGGAAGACTCCTGTGGACCGGCGATGTCGCGACCCCTCCCAAAGGTGACGAAGAGCTTGATGTTATGGAGGATACCGGCTTTGCAGCACCTACCATGGTGACGGATGGCCGACGAGTTTATGCCATTTTTGTAACGGGGGACGTCGGCTGCTTTGACTTTAGCGGGAAAAAAGTCTGGGCTCGAAGTCTGGGGATACCTGATAGTGCATATGGGTATGCCTCTTCGCTTGCGATGTATCAAAACCTGCTCCTGATTCAATATGACCAGGGTATGGCCGAGGACGAGAAATCTAAGCTGATGGCTTTAAATGCATTTTCAGGCCAGATTGTTTGGGAGACGAAACGACCGGTCCCAAATTCATGGGCATCGCCCATAGTACCCCAAATTGGCAATCAACATCAGATAATAACCTGCGGCGACCCCTGGGTTATAGCTTATAACCCCGCTAACGGCGCCGAACTCTGGCGGGTAAATTGCCTGGCCGGTGAAATTGCACCATCACCAATCTACGCCAATGGGCTGGTATTCGCGATAGAAGCATATACCAAACTGGTGGCCCTCCGGCCGGACGGCCGGGGTGACGTTACCAAAACACATATTGCCTGGAGTATCGAAGACGGCACACCGGATATCTGCTCGCCGGTCAGTAATGGTGAGCTGATATTTCTTTTAACAACTGAGGGATTGCTTATGTGTTATAAGGTCGCGGACGGGACGAAGTTGTGGGAGAAAGAGCTGGAAGAGTATTTCTTTGCGTCACCGAGTCTGGCTGGTGACCTCGTTTACCTTTTGAGCGAAAAGGGAATTATGTTTATCGTTGAAGCCGGGCCCGAATATAAGGAACTGACCAGATGTGAGCTGGGCGAGGAATGTCGTGCATCGCCTGCTTTCGCGGATGGCAGAATCTATATCCGGGGGCTGGAGAACCTGTATTGCATAGGACAGACCACAGACCATAGACCACAGACTAAAGACTAAAGCTGTCTTTCTTGAGTCTTGTTTCTTGAGATTAATGGACGAGCTGGATTTGACATTTGTAGAGCAGGCCGTTGATAAAATCGGCACCGGGCGGAAGAAGGTGCTTGAGATTTTGCAGGCTTTGCAGGGCCACTATGGCTATCTGCCTGAAGAAGCCCTCGAGCGGGCCTGCGAGTTGACGGACATTACTGCTGCGTCGATTGCCGGTGTCTCGACGTTCTATAGTCAGTTTCGGCATCGTCCGGCCGGTCGTCATATAATTCGCCTTTGTGTGGGAACAGCGTGCCATGTCAAGGGGGCTGATTTGGTTTATGAAGCTTTTTGCCGGCACCTGGACATCGCGGACGACCAAGACACAGACAAGGAAGGAATGTTTACGCTGGAAAAGGTGGCGTGCCTAGGGTGCTGTACATTGGCGCCGGCGGTACAGATCGGCGAAGTTACATATGGGCACCTTACCCCGAATACTGTTCCAACAGTTTTGAGTGATTTCCTCAGATATGAAGAAGCCAAGGCAAGTCATCTACAAAAAACACGTGAGCGTCCAGGCTGGAAAGACGACTCCCACGGAGAGATTCGCATTGGTCTGGGTTCCTGTTGCGTCGCGCGAGGCAGCGGTAAACTGCATAAGGCCCTACGGCAAGCCTTGGATGAGACGGGTGTGCGTGCATCGGTTAAACGCGTCGGCTGTGTCGGCATGTGCTACCAGACGCCACTGCTGGAGGTGGTCTTGCCCGGTGATAACAGGTTTCTTTACGCTAAGGTGCAGCCAGAGGATGCAAAATCTATCGTGCTGCGGCACTTTAGAGTCCAGGGAATAAGAAAAAAAATCTCGAACACGGTTTCGCACGTACTGGATAATATTCTTACCGACGAAAGCTGGGAACCTGTTAAGCGTTACTCAATCGACGTGCGTGACCGGTCGGTGGCGGATTTTTTAGACAAACAAATACATATCGCTACCGAGCACCGCGGGCGTATTGACCCGGTTGAGCTTGACGAATACATGCGAAATGATGGATTCAAGGCATTAAAAAGGTGTGTAAGTGAGTTGAGGCCGCAAGAAGTCATTGGAGCGGTTGAGCGCAGCGGTCTTCGTGGAAGAGGTGGCGCAGGTTTTTTAACACATCTTAAATGGTCTGCCGTGCGAGGTAGTAGTTCTAAGAAAAAATACGTAATTTGTAACGGTGACGAGGGCGACCCGGGTGCCTTTATGGACAGGATGCTGATGGAGTCTTATCCCTACCGTATCATCGAAGGTATGGCAATAGCCGCATATTCGGTGGGGGCGGATGAGGGTTATTTTTACATTCGCGCAGAATACCCGCTTGCAATCAAGCGAGTGAGCCAGGCGATAGACGACTGTCGGCAGCGCGGGTTTCTTGGCAACAACATCATGGAAAGCGGCTTTTCGCTACATCTCAAGATTGCGGCCGGGGCCGGTGCGTTTGTTTGCGGTGAGGAGACCGCGCTTATGGCCAGCATAGAAGGCCGCCGAGGTATGCCGCGGTTGCGGCCGCCCTATCCGGCCCAAAGCGGGCTTTGGGGCAAACCGACGCTTGTTAACAATGTGGAGACCTACGCGGCCGTGCCATGGATTATTCGCAATGGTGCCCAAGCCTTTGCGAGGCTTGGAACAAGCAGCAGCAAGGGGACAAAGGTTTTTGCGCTGGCAGGAAAGGTGGCTCGGGTCGGTCTGATTGAAGTGTCGATGGGCATTTCGATCCGTCAGATTATAGAGGAAGTCGGTGGAGGAATTGCGGGGGGATTGCAGTTGAAGGCGGTGCAGGTGGGTGGACCATCGGGAGGGTGTGTGCCTGCGGAACTGGCGGATATTTGCGTGGACTACGAAGCGCTTAATGATGTTGGCGCGATGATGGGCTCCGGCGGAATGGTGGCACTGGATGAATCGGACTGCATGGTTGATATCGCACGGTATTTCCTGGAGTTTACGCAGAATCAGTCTTGCGGCAAATGCACTTTCTGCAGAATAGGCACGCGGCGCATGCTGGATATCCTCGAACGGTTGTGTGCGGGGCAGGGCAGAAAAGGCGATGTGGAAGAATTGGAGCATTTGGCTCAAATGGTCAAAAAGTCAAGCCTCTGTGGGCTGGGCAAGACCGCGCCGAATCCGGTTCTGTCCACTGTCAAGTACTTCCGCGACGAGTACGAAGCTCATATTGAAAAACGCTGTCCTGCCGGGAAATGTAAAGCACTTATTACGTATTCGATAACGGATGATTGCATCGGCTGTACTTTGTGTGCCCAGTACTGCCCGGCTGAGGCCATTACAATGACGCCTTATCAGAAGCATGAAATCGACGCTGAGAAATGTATTCGCTGCGGGACGTGCAAGAGTGTATGTCCGATAGATGCCGTTGAGGTTCAGTAACCGATGCCCAAGCTGATTATCGATAATCGTGAGGTTGGAGTTGATGATGGGGCTACAGTTCTTGATGCCGCCGAGAAGCTGGGAATTGAAATTCCCACAATGTGCTTTCTGAAGGGGTGTAAAGCGTCAACGAGTTGTATGGTGTGTCTTGTCAAAGTCGATGGTCTGGCTAATCTTGTGCCGGCCTGCGGAACTTTGGCAGAAGACGGTATGCGTGTTGAAAGCAATTGCGACCAAGTCCGTCAGGCAAGAAAGGCGGCTTTAGAACTGCTTTTAAGTGACCATGTAGGTGACTGCATCGGGCCGTGTCAGACCACCTGTCCTGCCCGTATGAATATCCCGTTGATGATACGTCAGATTGCCACCGGTGACCTTCACGATGCAATTGCTATTGTAAAGAAGGATATCGCGCTGCCTGCCGTGTTGGGGCGGATTTGTCCAAAGCCCTGCGAGCGGGCGTGCAGGCGCAATGCCTTTGATGAGGCGGTCTCAATCTGTCTTTTGAAACGATACGCCGCTGATGTTGACCTGCAATCTGCAAATCCGTATATGCCGGCTTGCAAGCCGCTGGGGAATAAACGGGTAGCTATTATTGGGGCTGGACCGGCTGGATTGGCTGCCGCCTATTATCTGCGACAGGATGGCTTTAATTGCACGGTTTTTGATGACCATGAAAAGCCGGGTGGGGCTCTGCAGTATGCGGTTTCACAGCAGGAGCTTCCGCGGGAGGTACTTGATAAGGAAATTGCATTGATTGAGAAATTAGGTGTGAAGTTTCAGGGCCAGGGGCGAGTACCACTGACAGCGGGGTCAATGGAAGATTTGCTCAAAGATTTTGATGCTGTATTTTTGGCGGTTGGCCGATTAAAACCAGGCGATGCCGGCTTGATGGGCCTTGAAACAGGCCCGAACGGCATCGCAATAGACGGTAAAACTTACCAGACAAATCTGGCAGGCGTTTTTGCAGGGGGAGATGCTGTTCGCAACCGAAAGCTTACGGTCCGGGCGGTGGCGGACGGGAAAGAAGCAGCTGTGTCTATCAGTCAGTATTTGTCCGACGGGGTAGTAACAGGAGCGACGAAGGCGTTTAACATTCATATTGGCAAACTCAAGGACGGCGAAATAGAAGAATTCATGGCCTGCGCCAGTAAAGCGGCACGGATGACGCCATCACGAAAGGAGGACGGTTTTACCGATGAGCAGGCTCGGCAAGAAGCGGCTCGGTGCCTGCGTTGTGATTGCAGAAAGGCTGAAGATTGTAAGCTAAGACAATATGCCCAGGAATATGGTGCCAGACCAGGCCGGTATAAGGGTGAGCGTCGGTCGTTTGTTCAGCAGGTTCAACACCCGGATGTAATTTATGAACCGGGTAAGTGTATAGATTGTGGTCTTTGTGTACAGATTGCTGCTGAAGCCGGCGAGAAACTTGGGCTGACATTTATAGGCCGGGGCTTTGATGTCCGGGTGGCGGTGCCGTTTGACCGTTCTTTGGCTCAAGGTCTTAAGCGCTGCGCGAGTCAATGCGCAGCAGCTTGTCCAACGGGAGCACTGGCACTTAAGGGCAGTCCTAAGTCTCCGAATGAGTAGTCTTTTCAGGCCAATGATATTTTGGTGACGCATAGTGTTATGAACAAGGTTGACATTCAGACGTAAGTTTTGTATAAGTGTTTGTCGAAATTTATTGTTTTTTGGGACAAATGTTATGGAATTACCAAAAGTAATTAAAGGTTACGTTGTGGCGCTGGCTTTCGGACTTGGCATAAGTGCAATTGGAGCAGGCTCTTACGGTACTGCCGAGGCTGCGGATTGGCCCAACTGGCGGGGACCAAATTACAACGGCGTCTCCAGCGAGACCGGCTGGAATGCAACCTGGCCAAAGGGCGGACCGAAAGTGTCATGGAAAAAGTCGATAGGAACCGGGTTTGCTTCGATGGCTGTAAGTAATGGTCGAGTCTATGCATTGGGCAACATCAACGATAGGGACATACTTTATTGTCTGGACGCTGAAACAGGCAAAGAAATATGGAAGAAATCCTACGCGTGTCCTTTATATAAAGAGGAACATGAAGGCGGCCCGTCCGCGACACCGACGGTAGACGGTGATGCGGTTTACACGTTCAGCAAGGATGGTGACGCTATTCGTTTCAAGGCAGTGACAGGCGAAGTAATCTGGCATAAGAAACTGAACAAGGAATTGGGCTTGAAACACCCAACGTGGTACTTTGCCAGCTCGCCGCTTGTAATCGACAACATGGTTATTCTTAATGCAGGTACCCAGGGTCTGGCTCTTAATAAAACTGACGGTAGTCTGATATGGAAAAATGGGAATGGTCCCCCTGGTTACGCTACTGCTGTGCCTTACTCCGTGGGCGGCCAAAAATGTGTGGCACTTTTCGCATCCAGGGAAATTGTTGGATTAGTTGCGACAACGGGAAAAATAGTCTGGCAATATCCTTGGAAGACAAGCTGGGATGCTAATATCGCAGACCCTATCATTTCAGGTTATACAGTGTTCGTTTCTTCCGGATATAATAAAGGCTGTGGTCTTTTTAGAATCGGACCGGATAATCTATCCAAGATTTGGCAAAATAGGAACATGCGGAACCATTTCAACAGCTCAGTGCTGTGGCAGGGATTTATTTATGGGTTTGACGAAGGAACATTGAGATGTCTGGATTTCCAGACTGGGCAGATAAAGTGGTCACAGGCAAGGCTCGGCAAAGGAAGCCTTATGATTGCCGATGGTAAGCTGATTATCCTTAGTGAAAGGGGCAAGCTGGTAATCGCCGAAGCTTCGCCTGAGAAATTCGAGGAGCTGGCCTCATCGCAGATATTGAAAGGCCGGTGCTGGACCGTTCCTGTCCTGGCGAACGGCAGAATCTATGCCCGCAACGCTGATGGGCAGTTGGTCTGTGTCGATGTCGGCAGCTAAGGTGGAGAATAGATTAGTCCAGTTGATTCAAAATATACTTTCAATCATCCGCATATAATTTATATCCATCGGGAAATTTATAGTTTTTTTGGAAGGGTTTATGAATATGTTAAGAAGAGTTAGAGAATGTCTATTTATGACGGTTTTTGGTCTTGCACTATGTTTGATTGGACTTAGCTTTTACAGTACAGCTGAGGCGGCTGATTGGCCGCAATGGCGTGGGCCGAATCGTGACGGCAAGTCTTCGGAAACCGGGCTTTTGAAAAAGTGGCCCGAAGGCGGACCAAAACTCTTGTGGTCCATCGATGGGCTGGGAACGGGCTTTTCAACGGTTTCGGTCGCAGATGGTCTTCTGTACACTACGGGCATGGTAGGTAGAGAGGGAATCCTTTTTGCCTATGACCTGCAGGGGAACCTAAAGTGGAAGAAATCGTATGGTGCGGAGTGGCGAGGTTCGAGCCCGGGCGTGCGAACCACGCCGACGGTTGACCAAGACCGTGTTTATGTTATGAGCGGGCATGGCAGAGTCGTATGCTTCGATGCAAAGACCGGCGAAGAAAAATGGGCGGTGGACACTTTGAAAAGGTTCGATGGTAAGAATATCAGGTGGGGCATTTCCGAATCGGTTCTGGTCGATAGAAACAATCTCATATGCACACCTGGCGGTAAGGACGCCACCATCGTTGCATTGGACAAGATGACCGGAGAAACCGTCTGGACCAGCAAGGGATTAAGCGAAAAATCCTGTTATTCTTCGCTCATCCTGGTTGAGAGGGGCGGCAATCATCTGGTTGTGAACATAACCGAAAACTCTGTTGTTGGAGTGGACGCCGATACGGGAAAAGTATTGTGGGTGGACAAATTTGAGGAATATCAAGAGAAGCCTAAGAATATCAATCCTGTTACTCCGGTCTATTACAACGGCTGCATATACGCTACGAGCGGCTATGATGATGGCGGGGCGATGCTGGAGCTTTCGCTGGACGGCAGTAAGGTGTCAAGGAAATGGGTGGATACGACCCTCGACTGCCATCACGGCGGCGTCGTCATCGTGGACGGCTATATCTACGGAGCGAACTGGAAGAGCAACAGAGACGGCAACTGGGTCTGCCTTGACTGGGACAGTGGAAAAGTAATGTACGAAGAGGAATGGATATGTAAGGGCTCGATTACCTATGCCGACGGCATGTTGTACTGCTATGAAGAAAAAGAAGGGACAGTAGCTCTGGTAAAAGCATCACCCAAAGGCTTTGATATCGTCAGCTCTTTTGAAGTTTCAAAGGGAACCGGCAAACATTGGGCGCATCCTGTAGTTTGTGACGGCCGACTCTATATCCGCCACGGCGATGCTTTGATGGTTTATGATATCAAGGCATAAGTCAGGAGATAAAAGTCAGGAGGCAGACTATAGAAGATAGAAGACAGACATTTGTCGACGGCCGAGACCGTCAATATTCGCACGCTCAGACATTTATCAATAACCTTCCATATTTGGTTATGATAGTGCTGGGGACTGCTGTTTTCGTTGTGAGCCTCAGAGGGTCGTTATGGGGGCTGATAGGGGGCGGGGCGTATATGACTTATGGTATCGCCGGGGCATCATGGATTATGATTTTCGTTTGTCCATATTGCAGGTATTGGGACACGCGAGCTTGTCCTTGTGGATATGGCCGCATAGCCGCGAAGCTTCGAGAAAGAAAAGCAGCCGATCGCTTCAATGAAAAGTTCAAGAAACATATACCGGTAATTGTGCCTTTGTGGCTGATACCGGTGTTTACCGGAGCAGCTCTTGTCGTTTACAGCTTCTCTTGGCCGGTATTGGTACTGCTTTTTGCATTTGTCATCGATGCGTTTATAGTCCTGCCTATGCTCTCGGTCAAGCATGGCTG
>CAYGBH010000039.1:0-17504 GCA_964348055.1 uncultured Pirellulales bacterium | reverse complement strand
ATGGCTTGTGGCAGTGGTGCTTGTGCCGCCTGTGTGGCCGCCGTGCTTACCGGCCGAGCAGAACGAATATGCGCCGGACATTTACCCGGCGGCGACCTGGATTTGAACTGGTGCGAAGAAGATAATTGCGTCTATATGACGGGGCCCGCAGTTAAGGTATTCGAGGGTACCTGGCCGGAAAAGTAATTCCTATATGCAAAGCCTGGGGGACCGGCAGAATTGCAGAGCTATGCCATACCTGGCAGATGATAAACGGGTACCTGCGGGAGAAACGTGGATGTTATCAGTTCTCAGGACCCTGGCGAAACCTGAAATCGTGCCGCCAAAATCGAGTATGCCTGCTGTCGGTGGTATTGACAGTTTCAGTTCTAACAGACTGCCCGGCTTAAATGCGCCGACTGCGGTTTCAAAGTACAGACCGCCGGGACTCACATTCATCGTACAGCCCCGGTAGGATTTCTCTTCTGTCGAACCAACTCTACGGCACGATATATCAAACCTGGCCCCCAACCGCTTATACTTGCGTCTTTCAGTTCCATCCATTATACGCCTCCATGCATAACACTGCTTCGTCTGTCATCCTTGTACAGTTACGTGACGTTGTTTGATGCAAAATTCATTCCAAAGTGGAGGGCAGACAAATACCCTATTTTTACTTTTACAAGTGCCTACACGGCATAAAGTTAAACAGAATTATCCAGCCAGTACCGAGACGGGCGGTAAAGGGGACGCTTATAATGTTGACAAATGGCAACATCAAAAGTTGATTTTGCCGCTCTGGGGGTCGAATATCGGCGCAGGGCAAAGCTGTTTAGCTGCTTATTCTATAAAATGTTACGTTTCCCACTAAACAAGCAGCTCTTTGAGTCCGAAAAAAGGAACAGGCGCGTTGTTTTTTGGCAACACCTATGCTTGACAATAGATAAGATAGGTTATATTATCGTAGCTATGCCAGAACACCCAAAATCACAATCAAAGAAGTCAAACAAGAACGGCAAACAACCGAAGGGACATACTACAAATGACCGCTCAAGATTCGGGCCGCTCGGCAAATCCATCGTCCAGTCATTGCCCATAGGAGTCATCGCCTTCGACCAGGATTTGAAGATTATTGAGGCCAATCGGCAAGCAGCAACGCTAATCGAGCTGGGTGATTACATTGATAAATCCCTGGCAAAAGGTACCGATGACAAGGTATGGCAGGGTTGGAGACAACAATTAGAATCGGCAGTTTCAACGGGTAAACCATGCAGGTTTGATGACGTGGGCTATACATCGAACGGTAAAACAAAACTGCTGCGAATCATCTGCACACCGCTGAAGGAAACCAAAACAGCAAGAAATCTCGGCGGTACCCTCGTAATCGAAGACACAACGGAAAGACTCAATATCCAAAGACAGCTGGCTAACGCTGAAAAGTTGGCCAGCATCGGTAAGCTTGCCTCTAAGGTCGTCCATGAGTTAAACAACCCTCTGGATGGGATACTGCGATACGTCAACCTTGCGATGAGAATTGTTGAGCAGGAAAACCTCGAAAAACCCAAAGAGTACCTCGTCCAATGCCGGCAGGGACTTATGAGAATGGTTCAAATCGTAAGCGAGCTGCTGGAATTCTCCCGCAGCACTTATGCACCGTTAGAATATGTCAAAATAGAGCAGATTATCGAAGATGCCATAAAAACAATGGATAAGGCAGCAGAAGCTCTAAATATCCGGATATTGCGAGACTATACGCCCGAGTTGCCACAAATCAGAAGCGGCAATCTGTTTCAGGTGTTCCGTAATCTTACGAAGAATGCGCTGGATGCAATGCCGGATGGCGGGGAACTGAGGATATCAACACGCCTGGCAGCGAATAACATTATCGTGGCCGAGTTCCGCGACACGGGAACAGGCTTGCCCCCGGAAAGCACAGAAGCTATATTTGAGCCATTTTTTACAACGAAAGATAAAGGCAGAGGGACGGGATTGGGATTGGCAATATGCAGAGACATAATTGAAAGCTATCACGGCCGAATAACTGCTGAGAATGCCCCCGAGGGAGGAAGCATATTCACGGTGTACCTGCCGACGGGCAGGTAATTCATAAAAGGATTCATAAAAGTTGATTGGGAGGTTCTATGAGAGAAAAGAGTATTCTTGTTATAGATGATGATAAAATCATATTGGATTCGCTGTGTGAATTTTTGTCCCTCGAAGGATTCCAAACCAGCGGCACTGAAACATTAAAGAGCGCAGTGGCCAAATTGGAAGGCGAAAACTATTCTCTGGTTATAATAGATGTCAATCTGCCGGACGGAGACGGCCTCGAACTATTAGATATTATCAAGGATAAGTATCCTCAAACGGTGGGCATTGTGATAACCGGCTATGGTACCATCGAAAGCGCGGTTACGGCCATTAAGCGAGGAGCCTACGATTACCTCACAAAGCCAATCATCGACGACGAATTGCGGCTGGTGGTGGAAAGAGCGATTAAGCAACAACTGCTTATGAGCGAAAATGAGAAGCTGCGATTGGAACTCGAAAAAAAGTACCGCCTGGAGAACATAATCAGTCATAACTACAAGATGGCGAGAATTTTCGACCTTGTCGAGGCCGTTGCCGACAGCAAGGCCACAATATTGATGGCTGGTCCATCGGGCACCGGCAAAAGTATTTTAGCAAGAGTTATACACCAGCGCTCGAGCCGAAGAGACAAACCTTTTGTCGAGGTAAGCTGCGGAGCGCTGCCGGAGACTCTGCTCGAAAGCGAGCTCTTCGGGCATGTAAAAGGGGCATTTACCGGTGCTGTAAATAACAAGGAAGGCAAGTTTCTGGCCGCTGATGGCGGTACGATTTTTCTCGATGAAGTTGCCAACGCCTCACCCGCTCTACAAGCTAAACTTTTGCGGGTTTTGGAGGACAGACAGTTCGAGCCGGTCGGCAGCAATAAGACCAAAACCGTCGATACACGAATTATACTTGCTTCAAATCGCAACCTGGATGAGGAGATACGGCAGGGAAGATTCCGAGAAGATTTGTACTACCGGATAAACGTAGTAACAATAGACCTGCCGCCTTTGTGCGAGAGAGTGGGAGATGTTCGGCTGCTGGCCGAGCACTTTTTGCGAATGTACTGCGCACAGCATAATAGAGACAGGCTCGGTATTACGAACGAGGCGATGGAATATTTAGAGCGTTATTCCTGGCCGGGCAATGTTCGTGAGCTGGAAAACGTAATAGAACGGGCAGCTTTGCTAAGTAAGAACAAATTCATCGGCCCCGATGACCTGCCAAACTCAATCAAACAAGAACAAAGCCAGCAAGAAAAAGGATACAAGCAGATGAGCCTGAAAGAAGCGTTGGCTGAGCCGGAGAAAAATATTATCCGTCGTGCGCTCGAAGCCAACGGCTGGAACAGACAGGCAACAGCTAAAGCACTTGCGATAAACCGCACAACTCTGTTCAAAAAAATGAAACAATACGGCCTCTACGCCGAGGCCGAGCGGTTGGGACTAACATAATAATTCAAAAGTTAAAACTAAAAAATCAAAATTGAGAAATCCCGCACTAATTTGCTGATGTTAGACAAATACCCGGCCGTTGGTTGTAGAAAGGCCATCCGGAGTTTGTCAGACGTATGAACCATGAAAATTGGTGCGGGACGATTTCCTTAATTTTACATTTTAAGTTTTGAACTTTAATCTTTAAAAAACCCCTGCTTTTTGCGGAGGGAGGGGAGAAGGAAGAGAAAAGCAGGGGCAAAAAATGAAAAAGCTGGTAGTTATTATAGGTCTTTCCGCAGTGAGGTCAAGAAAAATTTTCACAAATATCAGAGAAAAATTTTACTTTCCCGGCTTTTTCACAATGACAGCAAGGCCGTTACAACGCACAGGAGGTCTTCCAAAACCGGCGTTAAACCGGCTTTAGACTTTAAGGAATATCTTGCATCGATACATAAACCACAAAAGCAGCCATTTGAACACCAGAGCAGTGAGGGGCAAAATAAGTGGCTTGAGAAACTCAGCATATTGAATAATGCCGACGACGAAGAGCCTGGCGATTGCGTTGAAGTCGATAACGCTTTGCAGGACGTATATGGTAATGGGATTTGCGCCGATGACGATAAAGAAAAACGCCCACTTCTTATAGCCCCTGACATCAATCAGCCAGTAGAACAAAGCCAGCAACAATAGACTAAGCCCTGCTGCAAATAGGGTCATTGAACCGGTCCAGAGAAGCCTGATAATGGGAAAGACCCACCCCCAAGCATACCCCACGGACAGGCTAATTAGACCAGCCAGTGCCAGCCCTGCTGCTTTGTGATTACCCGGCCGGTTCGAGCGCAGCCAGTAGCCGGTCAACACCCCCAAAAGCGCTGTCGAAACCGATGCCAGTGTAGGTAGAATTCCATTGCTGTCGCCGTATCCATAAAAAGCTTCGCTAATCTTGCCCGGAAGAAACTGCTGGTCAATATAGGCCGGCAGGCACCCCTCGGGTGTGATAACATTCGCACCATGACCGGGGACCGGAACCAGTGTTAACGCTGCCCAGTACAGCAGCATGATCGCACCGGTGACAATTACCTGTGTCTGCCATTTCGTGTGCATTACCAGTAGCGCAGCGAAAAAGTAGCATACTGCTATCCGGTGCAGGACGCCCACCCAGTCCATCTCGGGCCAATTAAAGTGCAGCCCGCCGCTTCCGATCAGCACCCCTAACAAATACAGCACTGCCGTGCGCTTTATAATGTGGAGTTGAATTCTCCCACGGCTTTGGCCCCGCTCGAGGCGCTTAGAAATCGAAAACGGCACCGCCGCCCCCATAATAAAGATAAATAGCGGCATAATCAAATCTTCAAAATGGAAGCCCTCATCCCATTTAACATGCTTGAGTTGTTTGCCAATAAAGGCCGTCACCGGATGATTGTATATTTGATACAGACTTCTAAAGACCACCCCGCCGCCAACAATCCAAAACATAGAAAATCCCCGCAGAGCGTCAATCGAGCCCACGCGGCCGTGTGATAAAGTTTGCTGTTCACTGTCGGAGATTTTTTTGATCCTTTTGAATTTTTGCTTTTTAATTTGTGTTTCAGATTTTTATAAATGACCGCTTGCGATACATCCACCACAATATCAGCCAAATGACTACAAACGCCGCCACGGCGTGAATGAAGGGACTCCAATTTCCTACGTATTTATCCAGACCATCCACGAAAATATCCCCGATGTGGCGAAAATTAAAGATTTGTTTTGCCATATATACGGTAATCGCATTCATTCCAATTACAACGAAGCCAAAGGCCCACTTTTTATAGCCCCATACATCAATGACAAGGTAGAACAAGGCTAACAGCAAATAACACCAGCCGCCTGAATAAAGCACGAAGGAACTGCTCCAGATGCGTTTGATGATCGGGAACCAGTTCCAGTTATCCCACAGCAGAGCTATCAGCAGGCAACCGATACCTGCCGCTGTAAGGTAGAGGACCTTGACTCGGTTGGTTTTTTCCCAGCGCAACAGGTGCCCTGCCATCACACCGAGCATTACCGTGCAAGCAAATGTCATGCTGCTGAGAATCCACGTATAGCCATTTCCGGCATAGTATGGCCCCAGAATTAACATATCTATATAAAGTGCGAGATTGGCCTCTCTGTCCAATAAAACCTGTCCCTGGCCCGGCACCGGCACCAGCATCATCAAGGCCCAGAATACCAGCAGCAAAATTGCCGTCGTTATTACCTGACCAACAATTTGCATATTCAGTATAATTATTGCCGAAATAAAGTAACCTGCAGCAATCGCCTGCAAAGTATTACTGTAAAAATGAAGCTTTGACAAATCATAATCCAGCAGATGCCCTGCCGCAATCATTCCTAAAACCCACAGTATTAAGGTTCGCTTGACAACATGAAAATACAGCTGCCTTTTGCTGTCACCGCGCGCAAGGCGTTTGTCGAAGGCAAACGGCATCACGACACCCACAACAAACAAAAACAACGGCATAATCAGGTCCCACGGGCGAAAGCCCTCCCACTCGACGTGTGACAGTTGCCGGTTTATCCACGCCGTTGCCGGATTATTGAATATCTCGTGCAAACTGCGGAATATCGTCCCACCGCCAATAATCCAGAACATATCGAATCCCCGCAGTGCGTCAATCGACATCACCCGGCCTTTAGGTAACCGTTGAGGTTCATCGTTCGACATGGCTCTCTTAGTCCTTTCAAAAATCAATTATCATACCAATTCTACTTGAGCGCCGATTACCTGAGCTTGTCATTCCTGCGAAAGCAGGAATCCAGATTTGAAACAATGGATTCCGCATCAAGTGCGGAATGACAAATAGTCAAATCACATGTTAAAGAGCGCTACCGCCTCAAGCTATGCGCCCTACCAAGCAGCTAGGCTCTTCACACGAATTCGGGGACATTTTAACAATCCCTGTCCGGTAGCGCAAGAAAAATAGTGAGGTAAGTGAAAAAATCTTACAACCCTGGCAGTCATCTGGTTAGACGGCGCACCATAGTAAGATGTTCAACTTATAATATTATCCTTGACAACTTTTCTTCCCTTATCAGGCAACACCCTTCTTCAAAGAAAGTACATAGATCAAGAAGGAGTTGAGCATCGTCTCCAGAGCGCTTTTCCGATTCGGCCTTTAATGTGTCAATTAATTTCTTATCGTTACGCGTAAGACCAGCCGGTGCGCCCTTGCGAGCCCAGACTGAGCAATGGCTCTGTGCTGCAGCGTCAAGAGAATCAGCAACTTTTACGACCCATCCCGATGGGAAACGTCGTTCATTATAAGCCTCAACAATCTCTATAATGTTCTTGCCCTCGCTGTCAGATAGAAAAGCGGCTGAAGTCGATAACTCTTTGACTGCGTTTTCTTCAACTTTGTCCCAAGCTTCCTTGGCTTGCCACTTTACATATCTCCCTACATCGCCAGTAAGCGCTTCTCCTATATCGTGGAAGATGGCCATTTTAAGAACTTCCACTGTATCTACAAACTGATAGCGTCGCTTTAATACTGATGCAATAAGATAGGAAAGAATAGCAACAATGTAGGAGTGCCCAGCGACAGTATCCACTTCGTGTCTCTTGAACCCAGCAAGAATTAGACCTTGTCGAGGAAGCTCTTTAGTCTGCTGTAACGTCCAGAACAGGTTCAGAACGCTCAGACAATCCTTAATGAAATCAGCATATTCTTGCTCATCAATTATATATCCCCTCTAAAAACTTAATCATAACTTCTCTGTCCAACAATTGTTTATATGGTTTTCCAGATAGAATCGACTTTTTTTATTCTCCGAATAAGAATCTTAATTGTCTCTCCGGTCCTCATTAAACCTCGCCGCGTTGAACCACTGCCCGGGACTGGAGTCGAACCAGCACGGGAAAATTTCCCACTAGCCCCTCAAGCTAGCGCGTCTGCCTATTCCGCCACCCGGGCTATTCGATCGGTTATTACCCCGTCTGCGCGGGGATGACAACATTATTTACTATTGATTATTGGTTGTCAATTATCAATTCGGAGAGCGGGAAAAATGATGACACAGGCGATTTTCGATTTTATGTTCGAGATTAGCACACTGTATTTACAGTGATAGCTAACGGACGAGCCTTGATTACGTACCTTTTTGATTATTCCAGAGCAAGACTTGCAGACGTTGGCAAAATGCAAAGCCGGTGCGTTTGCACAGTTCTGCCACCATCGGTGATTTGACTAACAGCTCATCTCTCGTGGCTGCCTGGGGCATGAGCATTACCTTTTCCGAATCGGCGTTTCCTATTTCTTTCAGAATCTGGTCTATCTCGGTCAAATCGTCTTCGCAGTCCACGACGAATTTCAGTTGATAGCTATATTCGTCGAGCAACTTTCGCAGGACGGCTATATCCAATCTTGAATCCTCGTGAATCGCCGCAAGTTTTGGATCAGCGGGGGTGGAGTTACTCAGTTTCGGGCTGACGCTCATTAAATCACAGGGCATATCCGGTACAAATGCGATACCGGCAGTCTCAATCGTTATATGCTTGCCGGCTGCCTTCAGCTCCTGCACTAATTGGGGCAGGTCCGAATCTATCATTGGCTCGCCCCCGGTTATTACCACGAATTTCCTCTGGGCTTGTTGAACGGTCTGGACGATTTTAGCAATACTATAATGGGCCCCTGCTGCCTGGTCCCAGGCGTATTTGGTGTCGCACCATCGGCAGCGCAAAGGACACCCGGCCAACCTCACAAACACGCTCGGAAGGCCGGCTAAGAATCCCTCGCCCTGCAAGGAATAGAAAATCTCACTTACTCTCATTGCCGTTTCTCACGTTGCTTAAAAAATCTGAAATTCAAACATCGAAACAAATAAGGAAATCAGATCATCAGGAGGGACCCCGCTATGCGGGAATCCAAACCAGGATGCAGGATATCAGCAGATCAGGGCATCAGGAGAAACTATTCTGTCTTTAACCTGATATCCTGATAATCTGATGCCCACCACCTGATAACCTGGCACCCTGATACCCACTTTTCAGAGTTTCATTATTCATTATTCGATATTCGAAATTCACTATTATCTTACATACTCGATCGGGTCTTCGAGGCCTGCTTCAGCAAAGCCTTTTAGTCTTAATCTGCAGGAGTCGCATCGGCCGCAGCTTCTCCCCCGCTCGTCCGGGTCATAGCAACTATGCGTCAGGGAATAATCCACGCCGAATTTCGCACCGGTGAGGATAATCCGGGCCTTTGTCATATCCATAATCGGTGTATGAATGCGGTATCGACCCTTGTGCTGGACGGCGGCAGCTGTGGCGAGGTTGGCGGTTTCCTCAAAAGCGGCTATAAACTCAGCCCGGCAGTCGGGATAGCCGCTATAGTCGGTTGCATTGACGCCTATGAAGATGTCAAACGCACCCAACACCTCAGCCCAGGCAAGTGCGTAACTTAAAAATATCGTGTTGCGGGCAGGAACATAAGTTGATGGAATTTGAGTCAAACTGCCCAATTCGGGCCTGTCTTTGGGCACTTCAATCGTCGAATCGGTAAGGGCTGAGCTGCCGAAGCCAGCCAAATCGATATCGACTATGCGGTGCTCAGCCGCTCCGAGAGACTTAGCTATTTTCTTTGCGGCTTCGATTTCTTTTCTGTGCCGTTGGCCATACTGAAAAGTCAAGGCATGGCATTTGAAACCTTCGGCGCGGGCAATGGCCAGAGTTGTAGCCGAATCAAGGCCGCCGCTTAGTAAAACTACCGCTTTTTTATCTGGCACCAATCATTCTCCGTCAAAATAAATTTAGACCTGCGATTTCTCCGGTGCGGCGCATTGAGTGGTTATTGCTCTTTCGGCCAAGGATACGCATTGGAACCTGCCGCCTTTTCAACGGGACCAGGGGGAAGAGTTTTCTGCCACTCAAGCACCTTTCTGGATAGTTCATTTACTACGTCAGGGTACTGGTCTGCAACGTTGTCTAACTCCGTTGGATTGTTGGGGATATCGTACAACTCGACTCTGGTGTGGTCTGGATTCATTAGCAGCTTCCACTTTCCATCACGGATAGCCAGCATGGGGCTTTTGTGGACCATATCGCCAAAGATTCGGAATCGCCACTCCCACATCAACGGTTTGGTTCGCTGTCTGGGCCTGCCGAGTAATGCAGAAGACATATCTTGGCCGTCAGGGTTCAAGTCACCCGGTAGTCTGACGCCGGCTAAACTGCAAACGGTAGGAAGCCAATCAACGCCTGCGATAATAGTTGTGTTATCCACCGTTCCTGACTGAATGTGCCTGGGCCAGCGGACAATGAACGGCGCACGGACGCCGCCTTCATATATACTTCGCTTTCGGCCTCGAAACGGCCCGGTATCGCCGATACCACTATGGACAGCATTACGGATGTCGAAGTCTTCGGGGCCGTTGTCACTGGAAAAAGCAATAACGGTATTACTCCCCAAGCCCAGCTCGTCAATTCTCCTAACCAGCCGGCCGATCTGTTGGTCCAGGTCGGACACCGAGGCATAATATATCTGCTTTGCGCCTTTATAGGGAACAGCTCTTGGTGCGTATCGCTGATATGGTTTCATCTGCTCGTCGGTGGGATGTAGCGTAGCGTGGGGCACGAGAGACCAGACGTTCACATAAAAGGGCTTATCACAGTTTCTTTCGATAAAATCTATTGTTCTGTCAACAATCTGTTTGGTTGACCGGGCCCGGAAATATGGGTCATCGGTACCGGTTAGTTGTGGGCCGGAAGAATTGACGGTGCAATGCTCATCGATGCCATAGTCGCCGGGTATGGGAGCGCCATCGCCGGAGCCCAGGTGCCATTTGCCAAAGTGCCCGGTGATATAACCAGTATCTTTAAGAAGCCCGGTTACAGTATGGACTTTTGGGTCGAGCCAGTTAGGCATTGCGCGGGCTTTGTTCTGTTTTCCAGTTGCAAAATGACCGTGAACGCTATGGCGTGCGGGGAAATGGCTGGTCATAATTGCCGCCCGCGAGGGTGAGCAGACCGACCCATTGACATAAAACTGCGTGAACAGTATGCCTTCCTTCGCGAGTTCATCCAGGTTGGGCGTTTTTATCTGCTGGTTACCATAACAGCCCAAGTCACCCCAGCCGAGGTCGTCGGCAAAAATAAAGACAAAATTGGGTTTTCTGACCTTTGCCACCGACTTAGCAGCAAAGGCGCAAGACGGCAAAGTCCCAGCCGCTGCAGTCGCACCTAAAGCAGCTAAGAATTGTCGCCTATTCATAACTGTAGCGTCAGCTTTCATTTAGTATCCTCCTTTTTCCCCGGTGGACAGTTTCTCAATAAAAATTGGTTTCAAAAAAATTTCAACCACAGCAGTATTTTACCGGCCTGGTCAAATGCTGTCAAAAAAACTTCGAATAACCGATTTTTACAAAGTCCCTGAGTAGGCAGCTTTTTTATTTTTCTGTACTATTGATTATTGCTTGCCTAAGGCCGGCATCTGGATTATATTATTGCGGCAGGATGTATAAGAGGGGCCAAACAATGAGCGAACGGGTAGAAATAGAATTGTTTGACAATCCCCGTCCCGAGCGAGACTACTGTATAACAATCAGATGCCCTGAATTTACCAGTGTCTGTCCTCGAACAGGCCAGCCGGATTTCGGTGAGATTGTTATCGAATACTGTCCTGATAAATCATGCATTGAGCTAAAAAGCCTGAAATTCTATATGCAAACCTATCGCAACAAGGGTATTTTCTACGAAGCTCTGACAAATGATATACTGGATGATTTGAAGAGCGCCTGCAAACCACGCTGGATGAAAGTTACCTCCCGATTCAAACCTCGCGGCGGAATAACTGCCGAGGTAGTTGCGGAACATAAAGCAGAGAGGGATCCCGCTTCGCGGGAACCCAAACCATAGTTTTCATCAGAGGTGATAAAATGGCGATAATATTTCATTGTGAGCATTGTGGCAAAAAGATAGAAGCACCCGACAGCTCCGGAGGCAAATGGGGCAAGTGCCCGGCGTGCCATAATAAACTGTATGTCCCCAGCCCGGACTTGGATGAGGAGCTTAAGCTCGCACCAATTGATGAAAGCGAGGAAGAAAGGAAAAAACGGCTAATGGCCGAAACGCACAGGCTTACACAAGACATATTACAGGAAAGAGAGGTTCCGAATGAACCTGCTGAGTCTGCTAAGCCGGTATTTGGTATGGGCGAAAGGGAGCTGACGAAAAACATAATCATGTATCTGCGACAAATGGCCGACGATGAATTGCACGAAGCCCAAAGAACTGTAAGCCTGATAGTTCGTCATGGTCCCCAGGCCGTGAAGATTCTCAACAGAATGGCACTTAGCGAAAAACCCGAGCCGGAACTGGCAGATATCCCCCGGCAGGTACTTTCGGCTCTGATAAAGACCTTACGCACGGAAATAAGCTGACCTGGAGAAAGCTTCCGAGGCCAATAAACACAGTCCCAAAAAACACCTTCAATCTTCAAATCTGACACGATTTTTTCGGCCCACACAACTCGACGGTCCGGAGAGACCCTCCAATTTGGTTGAGACGAAATTGTTTCTTATATTTTACAAAGAAGCAGTAAAAAACACCTTGACCGAACTTCTTACAGCTTGGAGGGAAATTTATTATGGCCGATGAGACAACGGTAGTTCACGTTACCCATGAGACGGTGGGAAAAGTCGGCGGCATAGGCGCCGTCCTGAAGGGCTTTTTTACATGCAAATCTTATCTCGATACTGTCGATCGGTCAATCCTCGTCGGCCCATTGTTCACCACTGAAGGCTCTGCATCAGAACGGCTCGGTGAATATGGTGAAGTGCTTTATTCATCTATTGACGGATTTGTAAATACGGGATACACACCGGCCTTTCGTAAGATCGAAAAATACTACAATACAGGTATCATCTACGGCAGACGAACATTCGTTGACAAGCAGACAGGCATAAAAAGCTCACCTGAGGTGGTGCTGGTCGATGTAAAACTTATGGATGAGGGCGCAGTTAACGAATTCAAAAGACAGCTTTTTGAAGAATTCGGCATCCGCAGCCATTTATACGAACACCTGTGGGAGTACGAACAATATATCAGATTGGCGCCGGTGGCTATCGCTGTGCTAAAAGCAATCGACGCAGCTAAAGATTCGACAGTCATTATTTCTCACGAGTTTATGGGAATGCCCACGGCATTAGCGGCTATTCTCGAGCCTTCCTGTGATTTCAGGACAGTTTTTTACGCTCACGAAGTAGCCACAATGCGCCACATTGTAGAAGAACATCCCGGGCACGATACAATGTTCTACAATGTTATCAAACAGGCTCACAACGACAAACTTTATGTCAATGAAGTGTTCGGCGACCAGAGTTCCTATTTCAAACATGCTCTTGTAGAAGCCTCAAAATACTGCAACAGTATATACGCGGTCGGCGACTACGTTGTAGATGAATTGCGGTTTCTCGCACCGGAATTCGAAAGCGCCAAGATCAATATAGTTTATAACGGCATCCCAGCATACCAAATCAGCATTGCGGAGAAGCTTGCTTCAAAAGAAAAACTGCGCTTGTATTGTGAAAACCTGTTGGATTATAAGCCGGATTTCGTGTTCACACACGTCACAAGATTGGTACGAAGCAAGGGGATGTGGCGTGATTTGCGTGTGCTCGAACAAATAGAAAAAGAGTTCAGAACCCAGGATAAAACAGGGGTGCTGTTTGTCCTTTCGACCGAAGTTTCAGCAAGGCGCTGCCGTGATATCCACAATATGGAATCAGCATATAATTGGCCTGTGGCCCACCGCGAAGGCTGGCCGGACCTGTCCGGCGGTGAGGCAAATTACTACACGGCAGTGCAGGAGTTCAATGCCAGAAGCAGGAATATAAAAATCATTTTCGTCAACCAATTCGGCTTTGCGCCCAAAAAATGCGGCCTAAAGATGCCGGAAAATGTGGAATTTATGGACATTCGCAAGGGAACCGATGTCGAATTTGGCCAGAGCATTTATGAACCATTCGGGATAGCCCAACTCGAACCACTGACTTTCGGCGGAATATGTGTCTTCAGCAGTGTTTGCGGATGTTCTGGTTTTCTGCGCGACATAACCGGCGCAGAAAACGTCAAGAATGTCATTATCGCCGACTATACCAACCTGGATTCCCGAAAGTATATCGATCTCGAGGATCTGCTGCAGATTGACCGGTCGGTACGCAACCAAATCGAAGCACGCGAGAGCGAAAAGGTTGCGATGCAAATATGCTCACGCCTGCCCAAGAACCAGTCTGAAGTTGAAAGTATGATTCAAACCGGCTACGAACTTGCAAAAAATATGAGCTGGGATGTAGCAGTGAAAAACTATCTGCTGAGCAACTTACAAAAGGTACCGGATAAACTTCATATCTCGTGACTCGCCAGTCGTACGCGCCTGCGGATAACCATCTGGCATTGCGCTTGGCTTTTCACTCCCGGCACTTTTCCACTTGACTACCACCGAGAGAGCGACTAAACTGCGCGGCTGTGGACAATATCGGGGAAAAACCTATAATAGGCATTTTAGGTGGTATCGGCTCAGGCAAAAGCACCGTTGCCGCTGAGTTTGTCAAATTAGGCTGCAAGGTTATTGATGCTGACAAAATTGCCCATGAATTGCTCGAAAAAAAAGCTGTGAGAAAAAAGATAGTCGGCCTTTTTGGCCAGGCTATTTTAGATTCTGCAGGGAAGATCGACCACAGGAAGCTGGCCGAGGTCGTTTTTACCGATGCCCGGAAGCTCTCGTCGCTTAACGAGGTAATCCATCCTCTTGTCCTGGAACGGGCTGAGGTGCTTATAAAGCAATATAATCGCCAAAATCAAGTCAAGGCAATCGTGCTGGACATACCGCTTTTGGCAGAAATCGGCTGGGCCGAACGATGCAACAAACTCATTTTTGTCGATTGTAAACGGCATTTAAGGCTGGATAGGGCAAAAAAGGCGGGTTTTGACGAAAATCAATTTAAAATTCGAGAAAATTTTCAGATTTCTCTGGACAACAAGGCAGGCCTCGCCGATAATATCATAGACAACAATTCTGGCTTATTTGCATTAGTCAAGCAGGTCGCTGATATTTTCTCTGATACTGTGGATAAAGGGTAAGTGGGGTTTATTGTAAATCGCTCGTATTAGTATTACCCGTTTTTGATATATAGGTTTTATTTCTACTATTGGGTTCCCGCGAAGCGGGGTCCCTTCAAAGTTCAAATCCTATTGAATTCCTACGGGAGCGTTATTCTGTGGAATTATACCCCTGCTATCCGCTGTTGCGGGCTCAGGCTTTGCGGGGGTGACAACAATGTTTTGCAAATGGAAAAGGAGTAATTATGGCTAAAGCTGCCGCAAAAACCGACAAAGCCACAATAAAAAAACGCAAAACCACAAAGAAAAAGGCCGTCGCAGAAGAAGAAGCCGCCGCCGAACAAGCAGAGCAAACGGAGCAACAAAATGACTCGACTACGGCTGAAGAGGCCGCCGTTATCAAAACCGAGGACGAAGCCCTGAGAGCCAAGAAAGCTGAAGAAGAATCCACCCACGCCAAATATGAGCGCATCAAAAAAGGCAACCTTTATTTGACGGATTTGCAGAAACTAACCGTTGCAGAGCTGCACGACATTGCCAAGAAAGAAAACATTACAGAATACAGCGCTCTCAAAAAGCAGGATTTGATTTTCAGAATTCTCAAGGAGCGTATTCGCCAAAACGGACTAATGTACGGCGAAGGTGTGTTGGAGGTGCTCCCGGACGGTTACGGATTTCTGCGAAATCCGGATTACAATTATTTGTCATCGTCGGATGACATTTACGTTTCACCGTCTCAAATCAGGCGTTTTGGGCTGCGAACCGGAAACATTGTATCAGGTCAAATCAGGCCGCCGAAAGATTCAGAGAAGTATTTCGCTCTTCTGCGGGTCGAAGCAATTAACTTCGAAAACCCTGATAACCTTGCAGAAAAGGTGGTATTTAGTGATCTGACGCCATTGCATCCGGAGCAACGTTTTATCCTCGAGACCGCATCAGAAGAACTAAATATGCGAATCATTGATTTAGTAACACCGGTGGGTAAAGGTCAGCGTGGCTTGATAGTTGCCGCACCGCGAACCGGCAAGACAATTCTGCTTCAAAAAATTGCAAATTCCATGAGCACAAATCATCCCGATGTAAAACTCATAGTGCTGCTGATTGACGAACGGCCCGAAGAAGTTACGGAAATGGAGCGAAAAACCGCCGACGACGTCGAGGTTATAAGTTCGACGTTCGATGAACCGGCCGCACGTCACTGTCAGGTGGCGGAGGTCGTGATAGAGAAAGCAAAGCGGCTTGTCGAGTATGGTGAAAATGTGGTAATCCTGCTGGACTCGATAACCCGTCTCGCACGTGCCTATAATAGTGAGATGCCGCACTCGGGTAGAATCCTGACCGGCGGTGTCGACGCCGGCGCAATGCAGATGCCCAAGAAATTTTTCGGCGCTGCACGAAATGTCGAAAATGGCGGCTCGCTGACTATTTTCGCAACTGCACTAATCGACACCGGCTCAAAAATGGACGAGGTGATTTTTGAAGAGTTTAAAGCAACCGGAAATATGGAATTGCACCTTGACAGGCGCCTTGTTGATAGAAGAACCTGGCCGGCTATAGACATCAGTCGAAGCGGAACCAGAAGAGAAGAGCTGCTGCTCGACCCAAAAGAGCTCCAGCTTGTATATCGGCTGCGAAGAGTCCTGAGCGAATTGAACCCGGTCGAGGCAATTGAGCTGCTCAAAAGCAGGCTCGCCAAGTGTCGAACCAACGCAGAGTTCCTGATGACAATGAATCTCGATTAGACCCAAAAGAAGCCACAAAGCTAATTACTATAACAGCAAGCAGAAATACCCGGCTTGTGCTTAATTGTGTGCTTTACATTATTATTCGTTCTTATTAAGATAATATTCCGGCCATTGTATTGCGCCGGAATTTTTTATAGACAGGCGTCGAAATAGGGTAAGTCATGGGCGAACAACTTTCGAAAGTTTACAAGCCTAAAACAATAGAGCGACAGGCAAAAAAGATATGGTCTTCGCACCGATACTTTCACGCTGAACCAACAAGTAGCGGCAGAGACGAAAAGACCTACACGATTGTAATCCCGCCGCCCAACGTTACAGCACCACTGCACCTCGGCCATGCGTTGAATAATACACTGCAGGACATCCTGATTCGGTTCCGCCGGATGCAAAATTACAACACTCTCTGGATGCCGGGTACCGACCATGCGGGTATCGCTACCCAGACAGTCGTTGAGAAGCGAATACTGTCGAAAGAAGGAAAACGACGTACTGACTTCGAGCGGGAAGAATTTGTCGGGCGCGTCCAGGCCTGGAAAGATGAATATGAGGCGCGGATTATTCAGCAACTGCAAGCGATGGGCTGTTCCTGCGACTGGGAGCGAACGCGGTTTACGATGGACCAAGTGTGCGCCAAAGCCGTCCGCACCGCCTTTTTCAATCTTTTCAGAGACGGCCTAATCTATCGAGGCAAACGGCTTGTTAACTGGGACCCGGCTACGCAGACAGTATTGGCCGACGATGAAGTCGAACACGAGCTGGTGCAGGGACATTTCTGGTATTTGAGGTATCCACTTGTTGAACCGGTTGATGCAGCCGGCGAACGGATTGAGTATGTTACCGTCGCCACGACCCGGCCGGAGACAATGCTCGGCGATACGGCTGTTGCGATGAATCCTGCAGACAAGCGTGCTGAACATCTGGTTGGTAAAAAGGTGCGGCTTCCAATTGTAGGCCGCATCATCCCTATCATGGCCGATGAACACGTCGTTTTGCCCAAGGCTGATAGCGAGGATGAAAAGGCGCGATTTTCCACCGGCTTTTTGAAAGTAACTCCAGCCCATGACCCGGATGACTGGGAGATTGGCCAGCGGCATGGACTGGAAATCATCAATGTGATGGCGCCGGATGGTACGATTAGCGATAAATTCGGCTGGGGCGATGCCAATGAGCCGGAAG
>CAYGBH010000038.1:0-17654 GCA_964348055.1 uncultured Pirellulales bacterium | reverse complement strand
CATCAGGCATCGATCGAAACAGTTGACCACGATTATCAGCTGATAGATACACAGGCAAAATTCGATGGTTTTTTAACCAACCTCAAAAAGCAAAAATTATTTGCTCTCGATACCGAAACCACTTCACTTTTCCCGATGCGAGCGGCCCTTGCCGGCATCAGTTTCTCCTGGCAGCCGCATAAGGGCTTTTATCTTCCTGTAAAGGCGCCGCTTGGCTCAAAGCATCTCGACCTCGAATCAGTCCGCGGGAAACTCGCACCGGTACTTGCAGACGAAAACGTAAAAAAGATCGGCCAGAACATAAAGTACGACTTGCTTATCCTGAAAAATGCCAGAATGCCAGTAAAAGGCGTTTACTTTGACACGATGGTCGCCTCTTATTGTCTCGACCCTTCGCGCAGTCATTCGCTGAATAAAATGGCAGCCGATTTACTGAATTACGAGTGCATCCCGATCTCAGCCCTTATCGGCAAAGGCAAAAACCAGCTCACCTTTGATATGGTCGATACAGCCGCTGCCTGCAGGTACGCCGCTGAGGATGCCGATATAACTTTTCAGCTATATAATTTCTTAAAAGACCGTCTTGAAGCCGAGCCTCTGCTCGAAAAATTATTTCAAGAGGTAGAAATGCCATTGGTCTCGGTCTTGGCAGCTATGGAATACAACGGCGTCTCCCTCGACACCGGCTTGCTGCGAAAAATCTCCGGCGAAGTTACTGAAACGCTCAAAACTGTCACCGAGCAGGTTTACGAACACGCCGGTGTCAATTTCAATATCGATTCTCCAAAGCAGCTTGCTGAAATCCTGTTCGACAGACTCAACTTGACACCGGTTCGTATCGGCAAGGCCGGCCGGAGCACCGACGCCGGTGTCCTTGAACAATTGGCCGACCAGCATCCGATTATCAAGCTGATTCTTCAGTACCGTACTTTGAGCAAATTGAAAAACACCTATGTGGACAAGCTCGGCGCGATTATTAATCCACGCACCAAGCGAGTGCACACTTCCTTCAATCAGACCATCACCGCCACGGGTCGGCTGAGCTCCAGTAACCCGAATCTTCAGAATATCCCCATACGTACCGAGCTCGGCCGTAAAATCCGTGCTGCCTTTGTTCCAGCGAGTAAAAGCAATTGCATCCTAAGTGCGGACTATTCACAAATCGAGCTTCGCCTGCTGGCCCACTTTTCAAAGGACCAAACCTTGATGGCTGCTTTCGCCGCCGACCAGGACATTCATCGCTTCGTGGCCTCGCAGATTTATAGTTTGCCTATCGAAGAGGTAACCGACGAAATGCGTTCGCGCTGCAAGGCGGTCAATTTCGGTATCATTTACGGCCAGAGCGCATTCGGACTGGCGCGTTCGGCTGGCATAAGCCAGACCGAGGCAAAGCAGTTTATTGATGACTACTTTGCCCGCTATAGTTCAATCCGCGAATTTATGGACGATTGTATAGAGTGGGCCAAAAGCAGCGGCTACGCCGAGACTATTATGCACCGCCGACGGAAAATCCCAAACTTAAGCAGCAAAAATGCCAATAAACGTTCACAGGCCGAGCGTCTGGCAATCAACACCGTCATTCAGGGCTCAGCCGCAGATTTGATAAAGATAGCCATGATAAACATCCAGCGCAAAATCGAAACCGAGCAGTTGCCCGTACAGTTGATTCTTCAAATCCACGATGAGCTCGTTTTTGAGCTGCCCACCACCGAAGCTGACAAGCACGCAAAGTGGATAACAAAAGAAATGACCGGCGCTATCAAGCTCGACGTCCCGCTGAAAGTTGATATAACCCACGGCCCATCATGGCTGAGTGACAAATAGTCCGGCAGGGTGGGTTTTAGTCTACCGTCAATTTCTCTACCTATTATTGGTCAGCTCAATATTGTCCAGATAGAAGACCGTTTCCCTGGTGGCGTTGCTGGTAAAGCCAACCCAGGTCAGTTTGTCGAATTTTGTGCTGCGGTTACTGAGGTCGCCAAATCGTTTGGGTTTTTGGCCGGGCAAACTCACCGCCAGGTTCCACGTACTCGTATTCTGTTTTCCAAGCCCAGCGCTAATCTCGAAATGCATCCATGTGTCCACAGGTAATTCCAGCAATTGCTTACCACCGGCCTTCAATTTCGTCCCGTCAATCAAAAAGCTGGGTCCGGCATAGTAAGGTGTTTTCTGCCAATCTCGCCACTCGTGATTTATCACCACACCTTCACCGATGCGGATATCGAAGGCGCAGCATGTCGCTCCATTGCTGTGATTAAGCATGTACACGAGGTGTGGATTGTACTGGTGCTGCAAGCCGGGGGCATCGAGAATCTTGAGGCTGTGGCTTCCGGTCGCGGCTGTCTCGTCGGTCACGACAATGGCATCGCCCTTGTTCTCCACGTGGCGCTGAGCGTTGGATGGTTGCTGTCCAACTGGTGTGGTCTCGAATCCGTCATCGATTGATATCGGCGGGGGGTCGGGCGCAATCTCCAGCGGTGGGTATTCGGCGCTTTCGGCCTTGTTGATCCAATCGGGGTCACCGTAAACGCCGGCCTTGCTGTAGTCGAACGGCACAAAGCCAATATTCCTAGCAGGGGAGTCGGGCTGCAGGCGGAAGTCGAAATTCGCCACATCGATAAACAGCGGGTCAGCGATGATTGAGTGTTCATCATGGCCTGTCTCTTGCCTCCAGTCAGCCAGCGACTTTCCCAGGAAGGTGACCTCTCTGCCTGTGGCGTCCCAATAGCAATTATTGTCCATTATTGTCTTAATCTTCGTCCAGCGTCCAGACAAAAGAACGCCGCTGTCATAGTAAACGATATTATTTTCGAAAGTAAAAGACAGATGGTCCTCGACGCGAGTGGCCTGGATTTGGTGCAGTTTGCTAAAGGCAAGGATATTGTTGCGAATGATATTTTCTCTGCCGTAGTGCTGGTGGAAGCCGCCGGTCTTGGTGTTGTAAACAAGATTGTTCTCCATAACGATATTGCTGCTGCCCTCATCGGTGTAAAGTCCCCAGCCGCCGTAGGAGTAGGAGTAGATATCGTGGAAGACGTTATTGCTGACGATGGTGCCTTCGGAAGGGCCGAGTGTATAAATGCCGCCCATGTCACTGAGCACGCCCCAGCCAAGATGGTGCACGTGATTGAAGCTGATGGTATTGCGTTTGCCCAGGCTTTCTCTGTAGCCCCAGCGCCAGCCGACTGAAATACCGGTATAGAAAAGGTCGGCGATGTCGTTGTGAGTAACCGTGTTGTCACCGCTTTGCCCGATCCAGACCCCCACAGCACATGGAAAGATGCGCCCGCCGGCGCGAATGATATTGTTATCGACGGTAATATAACCTGTGCGTTCATGCTCATTGGCAGCAATACCGGTCTCGCCTATCCGCACGCCACCAGCACCAAAATCATGCAGATAACAGTGCACGAGTCGGCAGTGGCGACAGCCCCGGCGGAACCATACAACGTACCTGCCGATGTGAGCGATTTCGCAATCCTCGATTGTAATGTTACGTGCGCCGTCAGCCATAATCACGGCGTCGATAGGCGATGCCGCTTGGCTCGCCTCGAAACCTTCGGGAGGCGTTAGATACTGACCGTAGTTAAAGGCCAAACCCTTTATTTTAACGTGCTCGACATACTCTTTGGCGTCAACGTTTCCCTGAAAAATCACGAATTTCTCAATCACCGGCGCGATAACATTGGCTGTGTTCATATCTTCGCCAGGTAGCGGCTTATAATAGAGTGTCCCATCGCGCTGCAGGAACCATTCGCCGGGTGCATCCAGAGCGGCTTTGAAATTTTCCAAATGGTAGCGAGTGCCTTTCTTCCATGGATTCCACGATTTCATTCCCTGTCCGCTGGTAATAATGGCGTTTGTCTTCGCATCAACATCATCTATGAACCGCCTGGTGTTGTCCCATTTATGATACACCACCATCATAACATCGTTTAGTTGACTTTTATCAAGGCCGAGCAACGGCTTAATATCTTCAGGCTGAGCTTCCACCGTTTGCCTCGCGCGGGTGGCCGTTCTGCCTCGACCTTTTTCTAATATTTCTTCTTCTATGTTCACCATATAGTGGTAAAACTTGTTAGGGTTACGGGCGCGGACGGCCCTGCGACCGTCGATGAATAACTGCTCGAAATACCATTTGCCTGCGGCAACTTCCGGGATGTTGGTCTGCCAGATGCCGTTTTCGCCCAGTTCGAAGCCGGTAATTACCCGCCCGCCGGTAAAGACGGGCCTGGCACCGGCAGCGGCTTCGTAACTGATAGGGTACTGTTGTGTACCGCTGTCGTAGGGAGTTAATATCAACGGCTCAGTCAGCATATATGTCCCATCTGAGACGATGACCCAAACAGGTGAGTCTAAGAGCCCTCGTGACTTCAAACGCTGAATTGCGTCTCGAGCACCGCTCAACGAAGCCAGCGGCCCATCGGTCCGCTGGCTGTTCGGCTGGGCCAAACGCCCCGACCACCGGTCATTACCTGCGGGCGAAATATAAAAGGTAACAGCTTGGACACATCGAGCGCAAAACAGCAACACTACCACACAGGAAAGTATAAGCCTTAATCTTAAATCCTGAACTATCATATCACTGTACCTCCGCTTAGGTGGCGGTGTTATCGCTGATATTTTCCCATTCTATTCCGACTTTCTTGAGAGCGTAACCAAGCTCGCGCATGTAGTCCCCGTAGCACGTCATCCAGTGGAAACCTGGCATTCGTTCGGCCAAGGTTTTACTGTCACAGGCAAAACGAATATCAATCTGTGACCTACAGATATCCATAAACGGGGCATCGATAATTTCTCCTGTCAGGCCGACCCATCGCTTGATGAGGAAATCCGGAGCGATATTCGTTACTACCTGGCCCTTGTGCATTTCCACCTTCGGCGATGCACCGTAGTCCGACTCGAAGTGGGTCATTATTCTGGCCGGCTCGCGTTTTTTACCATCCATCCTTCGTGGGGCCGTGCAATGGGCAAGGGTAATAATGCCATCGTGGGGATAGGTCGGGTCGTTGAGGAACATTGGCTTGCCTGAGATATTTACCAGCAGCACACCTGATGGAATCACCACAAAATCAGATTCGCAGAAGATCATAAAGCCCTCGTCATTTAATAAGCTCAGTGTCAGACAGGCAGATGTCTCTGCAATCGGCATAATCGTACCCATACAACCCTTGATTGTAAGTGCACTGCAATCAGCCTTTTTCATCATTCCACGGAATACCTGTTCCAGCAGGAACGCGTTATCAACATACTTACGATCTGTTTCCAGCGTAGTACCGGCTGATTTGAGATATCTCCCGGCCCGATTGTGGGCGCGCTTTACGGCATTACTATCCGCTCTGGCCTGTTTGATCAGCTTGCCGAGCTCATCGTATGGGAACGTCTGAATGTCGAATTGCCACTTTTTCTGAATTTCCTTGAACATCTCTTTACGGAACTCGCTCGACTGTGCCCATGCACCGGGTCCGCCGATAGCTATGATTCGCGTCCCCTGTGTGTTCCGCAGGCCGCATAGAGCACGCAGTCTCCACATAAGCTCATCCTGTTTGTCAATAACAACGTCGCCGTCGTCTATACCTTTCACGGCAAGGATATCGGTATGTTGACGCAGGTAGCGGGGGCTGATTATCTCGTACCATAAATAGACAGGGCCAGACTTGTGACGGCAGAAAAAGATAATGTCTTTGCCTGTCTTTGCCAGTTCATCAAATATGTCCATGCCGCCACCCGCGGCATAAATCATAATTACCTCAGCCTTATCCAAATCTTTGACAGATGGCACATCACTTTTACCTTTTATCCGGCTGACCGGCAGAAAATCTACAGGAAAATCAGCCTTGGCTCGTAGCTCACGAAGCTCGCTTTGAATTTTGGCTGCTTCTTTTTTGGCATCCTGTTCTGTCTGGATACCGCCCCAACTGCGCCAACTGGTTTGGTGCCGTCGCCTTGGAGTACTATAGATGAGTATCGGCTTTACCTTCAATGCACGGCGCTTCGGAGTAGTTTCACTTTTGTCGGCCGCTGAAACAGCCGACCAACTCATGCCAGTAATTGCCGTGCTGGCTAATGCAACTGAACTTACTCCCTGCAGGAATCCTCTACGGCTTATCTCATTAGCCGAATCTTGGTGGCCACAAGGACAACATGTGTGCCGGGGTACTTCTTTTTCATGATTGGATTGTGTAATCATTAATAATCCTCCTTTCTACGAATATTGGTTTTTGTTTGCTCGGAAAGTATAACCCAAACCAAGCGGATAAGAAAGAAAAAGATTAGACACATACCTGTTGTGAAAGGCCGGAGAACTCCGTTGTTTTTGTTATCGTGTTTCAGTATAATTCAGTATAATATTGTTGAGCTCTGCGTTGTTAGTGGAACTCAGGGAGGCAGCATATGACAAAGCATCGATACATTATTCGGGCGGCTCTGATTGCCGCAGTCTTGCTCACTCACTCTGGCAGTTGGATAAGAGCGAACGAGCCGACCTGGCCGCAGTTTCGTGGGCCGAACTGCTCGGGCCTTGCCGCCAAAGGCCAGAATCCCCCGGTCAAGTTTGGCCCTGAGCAAAATGTACTCTGGAAAACACCTGTACCATCGGGGCACTCTTCTCCGTGTATCTGGGGAGAGCACATTTTCTTAACAGGATATACCAAGGAAACCAAAGAGCTACAGGTGTTTTGTATTGAACGCAGCATTGGAAATATACGGTGGCGTAAAATCATACCTGCAGAAAAGATTGAAAAGGTACATCCAATGAGCAGTCCCGCTGCGCCAACGCCTGCAGCAGATGGTGAACGGATTTACGTATATTTCGGTTCCTGCGGGTTATCGTGTTATGATTTTCTGGGAAACCAGCAATGGACCGTTCCTTTGCCGATCCCAAAGACAACAGATGGCCACGCTACATCGCCCATTGTTTCCGGCGAGCTGGTTATCCTCAATCGTGATGAACAAAATGACCCTCACCTCCTGGCCGTTGATCGTCATACCGGCAAAACGGTGTGGAAGCAGCCACAGCCACCTGCATCAGCATTCGGGGCTACAAGTCATTCAACACCCGTCGTTTGGGCAGAACAGTTGGTCATTCATCGGTCTGGTGAGATCGTCGCCTATGCAGCTACCGACGGGACACGTATCTGGTCGCTTTCCGCTATCACCAGAGGTACAAGCACACCTGTAGTTGGCAAAGACGCCTTGTTTGTCGCCGCCTGGACCAATTTGGGCGAGCCGGACCTGCGCGTCGAACTACCGGATTTCCAGATGCTGGTTAAGCAATATGACAAGAACGGCGACGTTCAGATCAGTAAAGAGGAGTTTCCAGACGATCTAATGGTCGCGCGTCGCCCGGAAGTAGGAGATGTTCCTGGTGGCCAAGTTTATGTAAAGCCATATTTCCAAATGGTTGACGCTAACAGCGATGGCCTCATCAATGAGACTGAATGGAAAGAAAATATGGCCTTTGTCTCATCGCTTTGCAAAGACCATGGATTAATTGCAATCAAGCCGCGTGGAAGCGGGGATATTACTGCAACACACGTTTTGTGGCAGGAGAAGAGATATGTGGCGGAAGTGCCGTCACCGCTCTACTATGACGGACGAGTCTACATGGTCAAAAACGGCGGCTTGGTCTCCTGTATGGACGCAAAGAGTGGGAAATTACTGTACCGCGAACGGTTAGGGGCCGCCGGCCCTTATTATTCGTCACCAATTTGTGCTTATGGAAGGATTTACATCGCCTCCGGCAAAGGAGTCATAACCGTCTTTAAGGCGGGCGATACCTTGGAAGTCCTGGCCAGGAACAACCTGAAAGAGCAAGTTTTTGCAACACCCGCTGTTGTGGATAACAAGCTTTATGTCCGTACTATCAAGCATATGTACGCCTTTGGCGAATGATTATCTATACTTTCGACCATCGCCACAGGATAGTTCTTATCCGGAAACCATATAAACAATAGTTAGGTAATGAAACAATTATACGTCAAAAGCAAAGAGCAATGGCGGAGCTGGTTGTCACAGAACTATGCCAAAGAGAATGAGATTTGGCTTATCTTTTACAGGAAGGCAACCGGCCGACCAGTCATTGCCTATAGTGCCGCGGTCGAAGAGGCATTATGTTTTGGATGGATAGACAGTATCATCAAGAAAATCGATGATACAAGGTATGCTCGCAAATTCACTCCGAGAAACAACCAGAGCAGATGGTCGCAGCTTAATAAGAAGCGGGCATGCAAGATGATTAAAGAAGGCAGGATAACTGAAGCTGGATTTTCAAAAATTCAAATTGCCAAACAAACCGGGCGATGGGCTCAACCTATAAGGCCGAAAATAAACTTCGATATTCCTCCTGAATTCGCTAATGCTTTGAATAAGAGCCATCAGGCGAAAGAAAACTTCGAAAAGCTGGCTGCTACTTATCGCAGGCAATACATCGGCTGGATTAACATTGCCAAAAAGCCTGAGACAAAAAAGAAACGAATTGCTGAGTCAATTGCCTTGTTGCAAAAGGGAGAAAAACTTGGATTAAAATAATGCACAAGCTAAGGCTTCAGCAGATGCGTTACCGCCGCTGAACCCAAACGTTAGGAGTTTCGCATTCGGACCCTAAATCAGCATTCCTTCTTCGATATTCCCTCTTTATGCCCTTATGACTTATGCCCTTGACGCAAAGCCGAGCGGATAATAGAATTGCTCTCTCCTGTATTGAGCATCAAGTAACGAGAATCAAGAATCGAGGTTTTAGTATGGCAAAGATTAATGAGAATTTTCTGAAACTGCAGGCCGGCTATCTGTTCCCGGAAGTAGCCAGGCGGGTTCGCGCCTATCAAGCCAAAAACCCTGGGGCGAAGATAATCAGCCTTGGCATAGGTGATGTTACCCAGCCCTTGCCGCCGGCCATCATCGAAGCGATGAAGAAAGCAGTTGATGATATGGCCAGGGCGGATACTTTCCGCGGCTATGGCCCGGAACAGGGCTACGATTTTCTGATTGAGGCAATCATCGAAAACGACTTTAAGTCACGCGGCGTCGATTTGGACAAAAGCGAAGTTTTTATCAGCGATGGTGCAAAGTGTGATACGGCTAACATCCAGGAGATGTTCGGACTGGACAATATCGTTGCCGTCACCGACCCGGTATATCCGGTATATGTCGATAGCAGCGTGATGGCGGGAAGAACCGGCCAGGCCGATGAGAATGGCCAGTATGATAAAATAGTCTATATGCCGTGCACCGCCGAGAATGATTTTATCCCTGAACCACCGACCACTCCGGTTGATATTATTTACCTGTGCTTCCCGAACAATCCTACAGGAGCGGCCGCTGCCAAAGAAACTTTAGGCGAGTGGGTCGATTTCGCCCGGCGCACAGGCGCGATAATTCTCTTCGACGCTGCTTATGAAGCCTTCATTACCGACCCTGACATACCACATTCAATCTATGAAATTGACGGGGCGAAAGAAGTAGCAATCGAATTCCGAAGTTTCTCTAAAACCGCCGGCTTTACGGGCATTAGATGTGCCTTTACTGTCGTGCCGAGGCAATTGACCGCCACAGCTTCGGACGGCAGGGCGGTGGAAGTCAATCCCCTATGGAACAGACGGCACAGCACCAAATTTAACGGTGCTTCATACGTATCGCAGGCCGGTGCAGCAGCCGTCTACACTCCACAGGGCAGAAAGCAGACCCGACAGATTATCGACATCTATATGGCCAATGCTGCCTTGATTCGCAAATCACTCACCAAGCTTGGTTACAAGGCTTATGGCGGGGTAAACGCACCATATATCTGGATGAAAACGCCGGATGGCTTAAGCTCGTGGGACTTTTTTGACCGGCTGCTGCAAAAGGCCAATGTCGTCGGCACGCCCGGCGCGGGCTTCGGACCGGCGGGAGAAGGTTACTTTCGGCTCACTGCCTTCGCCACACCGGCCAACGTCAAAGAAGCACTGGAGAGGCTTGCTAAGATATAGTAATTATTTAAATCACAGAACAGGAATTCATAATTTCGGTTTGATGTGAAAGTACATGACGTCATTGAGAAAACGGCCTATCGGATTCTGCATGGTAATCCCGAGCCTGTTGTTCGATATCGTCTATTACGCGATATTCTTCGAATTTCTGCTGATGACAGTGAGTTAATACAAGCTCGAAGAGACTTATCAAGGAGCCGATGTTTCCAGCAGCTTAAACACGAGCAGCGAAGCGATGGAAGCTGGGGAAGATTCCATTCAAGTGATCGTAGCACAAAGCAGAGAATTCCCACAACTGAAGTTGGAGTCAATAGAGCCATTGCCATAGGTCTGGACCACAATCACCTGATTCTTCGCAAAGCAGCAAGATATATCACAAGAATCCTCAAGGGTAAGCTCGCCTTCCCAGACCCGGCTGAGAAGAACAACCGTTGGCCAATTGGAGTTAGACTAATTGCTGCTTCTACTTTATCTCTAATTCAGCCAAACCTTCAAATTCTTGATGATACGTTAGAACTTTGGCTGACAATCGTAAATAAAACTTTCGCATCGGGCAGATATGATTCCAAAGCAGAGATATATGCCCATCGAGAACTCACTTCTGCTACGGTCAAGAACAGCTACTTGACATTAGATAATAAATACCAGCTAATACTGATTAGCTCATGTGCCAACGCTCTTTCGCGTAAAATAGAAAGGGCCCTTTTGACCTGGATATGGAATAAACAAAACGGCATAGGCTACATAGGTCAGCCTTTATTTCGCTTAGATACTCATTTAGGAACCGGCTCGATGGAGCGTTGGTTGACATCGGTAGAGATATTTTCACGTTTCAAAGGATGGCGACCATTCGCGAGTAAAATGATAGACTGGCTGTGGGTTAATAGGGATCAACAGCAACTATGGGATTTTGGGCCTATGGCAAAGTCAACATATTCATACTACTTTCCCATATCAAGTAACTGGCGAAGTGAAAAAAACCGGCAGTATGATTGGTCCGTAAGGATTTTGACACTTTTAAGAAACTATTACGACTAATGACTCGATCCAATGGCTGAGTTAAATATTGCATATATCGGGCTGGGCGGCAACTTGGGTGATAGGCATGACTACATAAGGAACGCACTCAAAAAGCTCACTGAGAATAAACACATCGACGTTGCCCGTGTAAGCGACTTAATCGAAACCGCTGCGCTGGCACAGAGCAATCAACCCAAATATCTAAACGCAGTTGCCGAAATAAAAACAACTCTAAGTGTGGAAGATTTGCATAAGACGCTGGCCGATATTGAAGCCGGCCTCGGAAGAGTACGAAATGAAAAATGGTCACCGAGGACTATTGATTTGGACCTTTTACTTTTTGGCCGGGAAGTCATAAACACTCCTGATTTGACCGTCCCGCACCGGCAAATGCACCTGCGCTCATTTGTTCTCAAAGGTCTTTGTCAGCTCAATGGTGATTTGCTGCACCCTGTTCTAAAGGAACCAGTCAACGAACTGGCTAATCGATTGAACGGCTGCGATTTTGCCTTTGACCCTAATCTGCCGCAGCTTGTCAGTGTAGCGGGCATTATCGGCGTCGGAAAAACAGCTCTGACAGAAAAACTGTCGAGCTCGCTCGGCTGTAAAATCCTGCTCGAACCTTACGATACGAATCCCTTCATGCCTGATGTCTACGCCGGCAAAACAGAGCTGGCGCTGGATTCGCAATTATATTTTTTGACCAGCAGGACGCGCCAGCTAAACGATAACACATTAGCTCCTCGGCAGATTGTCATCAGTGACTATATCTTCGACAAAGAGCTCATCTACGCCCGACGCCTGCTCAATGCGCAGCAGCTTGCTTTGTACGAAGAGATTTACCGGCCATCTGCTGCAAAGGTTGCTGCGCCGGTGCTGGTTATTTATCTGCAGGATTCGCCGCAAGATTGCCTCGAACGGATCCACAGGCGCAACCGTCCTTATGAGCAGGAGATTGAACTGCAATTTTTGGAAGCTCTCGACCGCGACTACCAGCAGCTCTTCGTTGACTGGAAGACCTGTCCGGTTATACGTATTTCAATGTCACAGTTCGACTGTACGCAGGATAGTAATATTGAGCATTTAGCAAATCAAATAAGATATTACGTTGCCGGCCCTGCTGTCGTTGCGAGCGAAGCAATCTAAAATGACAATTGTAGTAAAGGCTGTGTAAAATGGAAATTGCAGAAACAATAGAGTCAATCAGAAGCCTGGTAAAAGCCGTTCGCAGCCGGGGCAAAAGAATCGGCCTTGTGCCGACAATGGGGGCGCTGCATATAGGCCATATTTCACTGATTGAAGCAGCGGTCAAGGAGTGCAGCTTTGTTGTGGTCAGCATATTTGTCAATCCCACACAGTTCGGCCCCGGCGAAGATCTGGAGAAATATCCGCGACCTTTCGAAGCTGACTTGGAAATTTGTAGAAAGACAGGTGTTGATGCTGTTTTTGCTCCGACGCCGGAGCAAATATATCCGGGCGAATGTATTACCTGGGTAAATGTCGAAAAATTGACCGAGCCGCTCTGTGGCCAGTTTCGACCGGGGCATTTTCGTGGAGTAACCACCGTCTGCGCCAAATTATTCAATATCGTTGCACCTGATATAGCATTTTTCGGCCAGAAGGACGCCCAGCAGGCAATCGTTATCAAGCGAATGGTCGCTGATTTAAATATGCCTCTGGAGATTGTCATCTGCCCCACAGTTCGCGAGCCGGATGGCCTGGCTGTAAGCAGCAGAAATCAATACTTAACCACCGAGCAGAGAAAAGATGCGACTTATGTTTATAAATCGCTTCAAAAGTGCCGGCAAATGATTGATGCTGGTATCACAGACACTCAGAAAATCGTTGCTGAGATACGCAAAATATTACAACAGGCCTCGTCAATAAAGATAGAATATGTAAGTATCGTTGACGCCGAGACACTCCAGAATATTGACCGAATCGCCGGCAAAGTCCTCGCAGCAGTTGCCGTCAGACTCGGCCCAGCCCGACTGATTGACAACATACTCGTGGACACAGATAAATAAGAATCTATAATGGTGACAAATAGTCGAAAGTAAATCATAAATCGAAACACGAACCACAAGCTATGTATGTAAAGATATTAAAGGGCAAGTTACATTGTGCAACCGTTACCGATACGAAGCTGCACTACTCCGGCAGTGTCGCGATAGACTCTGTGCTGATGGAGGCAGCTGGCATTTTGCCTTACGAATCTGTTTTGATCGCTGATATAAACAATGGCAACAGGCTGGAAACCTATGTTGCCCCCGCAGAAGCCAATTCCGGCCGGGTTGCGATACTCGGCGCAGCGGCCCGCCTGATAAAGCCAAAAGACGTTGTCATCATTCTTAGCTTCGGCTTCTTTACCGAAGACCAGGCCAAAGAATTTAAGCCAAAAATAGTCGTTCTCGATGAAAATAACAAAATAAGGACAGCGGATAGCACTTAGCGGATAGCGGATAGAAAAAAAACTATACGCTAAACGCTATACGCTATACGCTAAACGCTATGTTTCCTGAACTTTTCGAGATACCTTTTATCCATTTGACTGTAAAAAGCTATGGCCTGATGATGGTTATCGGCTTTATTTTGGCCGTGTCTTTGATAAGATACCTTAGTCGCGATATCACGCCCGACCCTCAGCTCATTACTAATGCCGCCCTTTACTCTTTGATAGGTGGAGTAGTGGGGGCGCGTCTATTTTACGTAGTGCATTATTTCGAGAATTTCAAAGGAGACTTGATTTCTATCTTTGCCATCTGGCAGGGCGGCCTGGAGATTTTGGGCGGCGTGATTTTGACAGTCACTATCATCTTCTTCTACCTCTGGTATCATAAGCTCCCCATCCGTCGTTACCTTGATATCCTTGCCATCGGCTTATTACTTACACTTGTCTTCGGCAGAATCGGCTGCTTTCTCAACGGTTGCTGCTTTGGCAAGCCGACAGAACTGCCCTGGGCCGTCCGTTTCCCATACGGCTCACACGTTTACTACAGCCAGGTACAGCCGAACCCGGAACGAAATCGTTCAGAGCAGCAACTCAAATTGCCGGACGAGTTTTTCGGCTACACTAACGAGGAGGGGCAATGGATAGATAGCTTGAGGCCCAAGAAATATCTAACACCAGAACAAAAAGAGAAGCTCAAAAAAGATGACAAATACCGCTCCTTGCCAGTCCATCCAACCCAGTTGTATTCATCTGCTACCGGGGGGCTTTTATGCCTCATACTTTATCTTTTCTGGCGAAGGTCACAAAATGCCGCTGAATCTAAAAACGCCCAGAGGTTATTTACGAAACCGGGACATATCTTCAGCTTAATGTTCATATTTTACGGCATCAGCCGGTTCTTTATGGAGTTTCTGCGGGATGACAATCCCTTTGAGTACGGCTGGTGGGCAATTTACAAAGGGGCAACAGTTTCACAAAATTTAGGGATTTACATGATGATTTTCGGCGTGGTTTTGGCGGTGATATTTCAAAAAATGAAGCCCGGTAAGATTAAGTCTCAATATGAAAAGGATTAAAATGAGAGGTTATATTGCTCTTTCGCTGATAGCTGCGGTCTTGTTTACCCTCGGGTGCGCGGCGAAGGGTGAATCCAACGCCGAAAAAGCTTCAAAGGAGTTGACTCAAAGCAGAATCGCAAATCAGCAGGGTCTCCAAAGCCCCGGCCGGACCCAGAAATATATTAGAATCGGCCATTATCAATGTATATGTCGTCAGGGGGATTTTGAACAAAACTTAAAAACTGTTTTACATGGACTCAAGCTGGCATCTGAAGCGAAATTAGACATCGTCTCTTTCCCGGAATCTTTTCTGACGGGCTTTTTCAGAACCGAGGAACAGGCTCGCGCAAATTGTCTTACGATTGAATCTCCGCAAATCAAGAGAGTATTGGAAGAAACTGCCGGCTTTGAAATCTTATTTATGGTCGGATTTAATGAGCTTAGAGACGGCAAGCTGTATAACACCGTCGCAGTTATTGAAAAGGGCAAACTACTCGGGACTTACAGCAAGGCCTTTCCTATTTTTCGCTATTTCACACCAGGCAGAGAATTTCCCGTCTTCGAGAAAAAGGGACTAAAATTCGGCGTGATTGTTTGCGCCGACGGGGGCTATATCGAACCCTGCAGAATCCTTGCGCTAAAAGGCGCCGAAATTATTTTTGCACCCCATTTCAACCACGTCACTGACCCCATACAACACTACCAGATGGTCAGAAACGACCATATTGCACGGGCGGTTGAAAATGGCATATATTTTCTACGTGCCAACAACGTCATACCCAGAGAAAATAAAGCAAAGGCCACCAAAGGGCCACCCAGGTACGGCTATGGCGATAGCTATCTTCTCAATCCAAATGGGAAAATTGTCGCCGCCGCCGGCCTTTACGATGAGTACCTTATGATTTACAACCTGGATATGAATAAGAAATATCGCTCACGACGTGGCGTCAGGAGCTTAAAATCTGCGTCCGCCCTAATTGATATCCTCAAAAGCACCATAGATAGTTCCAGTAGATAATCCTGACCGCTGTACTTAAGACTAAGACCCAAAGCCCCTTTGTGCTTTTGCCGCAGATTTTTTCAGATGAACATTCCGCAAAATTGACGATAATATATAATTAACAAACTAACTGTAAACAAATTGGGATTTCACAGCGGTAATCATCAATACGGACGTTCGATGCTCTTAAGACTAAATCGAGTATCGAGATATGGGAGACGAGACACGAAATAAATGCATCCTGAACTTATCGAGATACCTTTTATTCATTTGACCATAAAAAGCTATGCCCTGATGATGGTTATTGCTTTTCTCCTGGCCTTACTCCTGATAAGACGCCTTAGCCGCAGAATCACGCCCGACCCCCATCTCATCACTAACGCTGCCCTTTACTCCTTAATAGGCGGAGTCATAGGGGCGCGTCTGTTTTACGTAGTTCATTATTTCGACCATTTTCGGGGAAAGTTACTTTCTGTTTTTAGCATCTGGCAGGGCGGCCTGGAATTTTACGGCGGTGTGATTCTGGCCATTGTCGTAATCTTTTTCTACCTCTGCTATCACAAGTTTTACGTACGTCGTTATGAGGTCCACATCCGTTCTTACTTCGATATCCTCGCTATCGGCCTGATGCTGGCACTTGTATTCGGCAGAATCGGCTGCTTTTTCAACGGATGCTGCCAGGGCAAGCCCACAGAAATGTCATTGGCCATCCGTTTCCCATATAACTCGTTTGCTTACATCCGTCAGGTAAATACCTACGACGAAAAGACAAACAGCCCCAACCGGCAACTGACTCTTCCGCGCGAATATTTCAGCTATGTCGACAAAAAAGGACTCTGGCACCCAAAACCTTACGAAGATTTAACCGAGGAACAAAAAGCCCAGGTTACCAAAGGCGAATATCGCTGTTTGCCCGTCCACCCAACACAGCTGTACTCATCTGCTGCCGCGGGCCTGTTGTGCCTTATACTTTACCTTTTCTGGCGAAGGTCACAAAATGCCGCAAACTCTAAAGGCCTCAGCAGGTTATTTGCCAAGCCCGGCTGTACGTTCGCCTTGATGCTCATACTTTACGGAATCAGCCGGTTCTTTATGGAGTTCATACGAGATGACAATCCCCTGGAGTACGGCTGGTGGGCAATTTACAAGGGGGCAACAGTCTCTCAGAATTTGGCAATTTACACGACGATTTTCGGCGTTGTCTTGATGGTAATATTTCAAAAAATGAAACCAGATGCCATAAAGTCTTAAATCTCGTGTCTTGCGTCTTTTTAACTTGAACATTTCGCAAAATTGACCATAATATATTAATAAATAATACCAAACACAGACAGAGCCGCGACCGTGAGGAAGCGGTAATTGCAAGAGTCAATATAGAAAAACCAATAAATGGGACTTTACGATAGAGATTATACTCAAGCGGATTTTCGTTCTCATTACCACAGCGCACCGCAGATGCGGATGGTCTTTCCTCGGATTACGCCGGTGGTCAAGTGGTTGCTGATTATCAATTTTGTTGTTTTCTTTGTTGCAGCGCTCTTTTTTAAAAGAAACATTCAGGTACCAAACCTCCCCCAGGCCCTTACCTTTCCTGAAAAATGGTTCTCTGTTTTTCCGTATTCATTTGGGGCGGTGCTTCAAGTTTGGCGGCTGATAACATATCAATTTTTGCACGCCGATGTAATACACATACTTTTTAATATGCTCGGCTTGTTCTTCTTAGGACCAACGCTCGAACGGCATTGGGGCGGCAGGAAATTCTTGATATTTTACCTGGGCTGCGGTGTTACAGGCGGCTTGTTCTACACATTGCTTGCTGCTCTGAAGTTTTTGTGGACCGGGCCTATGATAGGGGCCTCCGGCGCAATACTTGGTATGTTGGCTGCGTGTGCGATTCTTTTCCCACACTTTATCGTCTTTATTTTTCTTTTTCCGATACCGATAAGGGTAGCGGCAATCGGCCTGACCATTATGTACTTTTTCTTTGTAGTAACAAGAGGGCCAAATGCCGGCGGCCACGCAGCCCATTTGGCCGGTATGGCGGCGGGAGCCATTTACGTGTTCTCACAATCCTGGCGGGCTAAATTCAAGTTAAAAATCCGTTCCGGTGCATGGGAAAGAAAAATGGCCGCACAACGCAATCTGCAGTTAGAGCT
>CAYGBH010000037.1:0-17676 GCA_964348055.1 uncultured Pirellulales bacterium | reverse complement strand
GGAACCAGCTATATCAACGCAGGAATTTACTTTTTCCATAAGCAGGTTTTTTCTTTCATCCCCGCAAACACAAAATATTCTCTGGAATATGACCTTTTTCCGCGACTGACCTACCAGGGTAGTTACGCCTTTGTCAGCCAGGAGGAATTGATTGATATCGGAACTCCCCAAGAATATGAACGGGCAAAAGAATACTTCGCCGCCGGCACCAAAATCTTGCCTCTTCAAGATTTTAATAAGAACGGAGCCAAGGCCTAAGGACAAACGCTTGATAAAACCTCTAATATCGTGGTTCTTATTCGAGAGAAAAAATGCAGGAAAACTCATCCAAAACTGTAAAACCAATTGATAAACCGCAGCACATTAGTTTATTGATGCTCAACCGGGCAAGACCCGAGTATTTGGATAAGTCGCTTGACTCTATTGACCGCACGGTTGGTGATCCCAGCAGTATAGATGCATGGATTTACGTCGATAACGATGATGATATTACAAAAAGGTATATTAGTTCCGGCTCTTACCTTAGATTTTCATTCAAAATAAACTGGGTAGTGGGAGAAAGAACTGCCAGCATGGGTCAGATGATCAATATCCTGCGGGAAAAGTGCTCAACAAATCCCGGCATATATATGCCTTGGCCTGACGACTATGTTCTCAAAACCAGAAACTGGGATGGCACGATAAGAGATGTATTCAGTCGCTATCCTGACGGGATAGTGGTGGGCTATTTGCCCGATCCAATTGTCGGCCGTTCCGAGCAGGTAACGCTGCCCGTTCAAAGCGCCACATGGATTAACATAACAGGCAAGATGACTACGGAGTTGTTCCCCTATTGGAAGGAAGATACATGGTTGGACCACGTTGCACAGCTGGTGCAGAGGAAGGTAAGGTTAGATGATGTTAGCGTCGAACCTATAAGCGGTAAGGGCAAGACGCGAAGACTTAAGAATTTACCGTTCTGGGACAGGTTCTTTAACAACCTGATGGACGAACGCATTAAAGAAGCTAATCTCCTGCGCCAGGCAATGTATCCAAAGGATTCGCCTCAATATCAAAAGAGCATGGAAGAGGCAGAAAGATTGGCAGAGACCCTCATGGAAAAGAGAGAAAAAACCACAATAGACTCTTTGTTAGCTATGGAGAGAGCGTGTTCATCTTTTCCCGAAAAACCAGAACCGCATTTAATTACTTTGTATTTGGTTCTGGAGGCCAGAGCGGTCAGCCACTTGTGTAGCAAAGTAGACTCTCTGATGCAGGCCGGCGACTTTGGTAAAGCATTAAAAATGCTCGATAATGTCGTCCTGGCTGAACAGGAATACAAAAACGTCAATTATCTGCGAGCGGTTTGTCTCACACATCTGGGACGTCCGAACGAAGCTGCACAAGCGGCTCGCAAGGAGCTGAGTTTGCAACCAGGACATAACGCCTCTCTCGAAATTGCTGAACAGCAACTGCCTCATCTGCCCGGAGAAACTTCGTTAAGGGAACAATCACAGCGACTGAATGACGCTGCGAAGAGCACCACCTCACAAAATATTACGTGGGAACAGATAAAACAGATGCCGGTCATCCGATTGTATGCCGGCGATGTCCCTGCGCAGAAAGAGTATGAAGGAGTTGTTGGCTTGTCACTGACCCGCAATGACCGTAATCATATAAGACACGACATTACCAAGCCGTTTCCGCTTGCCGATAATGCCGTCGACAGTTTTCAGGCAGAAGACGTGTTTGAGCATATTCAATATGAAAAACTTCTGCCTGTCGTAAACGAGATATACCGCATATTGAAACCAGGCGGTCTGTTTCGGCTTTCTGTTCCGGATTACGGCTGTGACGTGTTGCAGGACCGGTGTAAAAAGAGTGAAAAAGGCCAAATACTTTTTGACCCTGGAGGCGGTGGAACATCTGACAATCCGGGACATGTGTGGTTCCCGAGAATTGACGCTATCAGGCAGTTGCTTAAGAAAACGAAATTTCACAAATCCGGAACAATAGAGTTTTTGCACCACTATAATATGGACGGCACATTTGTCGTAAAGCCGATTGACTACACGAGAGGGCACGTTACGCGCACGCCGGATTTTGATGAGCGCGTTAAGAATCCACGCCGACCTATGTCGTTAGTAGTCGATTTGACAAAGGCAACGCCGTTGCACATCGAAACTAAGCAAAAAAAACGCAAGAAAACTCCAAAAGCTGCCAAGAAACGTGCTGAAGAAAACTCCTTACAATATCCTTCATTCAATGCTCTCGTCAGTTTTCTATCCTCAAGAGACAGTTACAGACCAACAATCATTTCAACCGCGGAGGTCTTCTGTGGGCCGGATTGTGAAACAACGATGGACGCGGACAAATACCGCACTATAAAGAGCCCACCGGGAGTTTATGACATCAAGCCGTTTATTGAGCAGTTACCCTCTCACCAGACTCCAGAACTCGTAGTGGTCAAGGCAGATGCAACGGGTCGTAATTTCCCAATCAACTTACAGACGCTAAAATGTCCCAAACTCCTCATCCTCGGCAATACACAGCATTTGAAAATGCCTATTCGAACCCTTCTTGAGTACGCTTTGCAGGAAAAGTTCGACTTCATTATGAGCGACCATAAGAGACATCACCTTCATTACTTCAAAGAAGCGGGATTTGAAAAGGTCTTCTGGCTTCCCGCCTTCAATATTTTTCCACACAAGCAACCACATTACGAGGACAAACGTTATGAAGTATCTTTCGTCGGACAGGCTGGAAAATGGCATCCCTACCGAAAATATATTCTTCAATACCTGAAAGCAAACGGCGTCCCGGTCAATCACTTCCAGGTTCCACCGGCAGAAGCTGCACAGATTTATGCCCAGTCATTGGTCAATTTGAACGTCAGCTTAAATGGCGACCTCAATCTCAGGGTCTTTGAAGTGCTCTCCAGCGGAGGATTTCTTCTCACAGACAAATTGACCATGGAATCCGGTCTGGAACTGCTCTTTAAAGATGGGCAGCATCTTGTCTGTTTCGAAAATGACCGCGATTTGCTCGATAAGATACAATATTTTTTGAAGCATCCTGATGAAGCAAAAGCAATCGCACAAAACGGATATGAAGAATTCCAGAGAAATCATACTCCTGAAAAAAAGATTAAAGAATTGAGCGACTACATTCTTAGCGGTGAGCTGAATCCTTTGTACGATATGAAAAAAGACAAACGCAGTATCTATGTCAACACTGATTCTCAAACAGAGCTGATCCGAAGAGTTGCTCTCTACGAGTTTTTCCAGGAGCTTCACCTTACGACCACAAGCGCTTCGATATTGTTCTGGCCAGAGGTCGATGGCCGACTTGCCTGCGATGTGCTGGACCTCCCAAGACTTAGATTGTTTATAAAAAACGATGGTGAACAAATCCCCGACCAAAACACTCAACTCTTCCAGAATACCGACATGGCTAAACGAATCAAGCTCGTTACCACCGAGCAGCTCCGGCAAATGGACCTTTTCTGGAACACCTTGGTCATTACCGCTTCAGAACTTCTAACCATCGGTCTTGAGAACCTTTTAACTTCGATGAAGTTCAAATGGCTCGTGATTTCAGACGGATTCGATGCTCTTGAGGAGCAACAAAGGAAGACGTTCAAAGATATTCTCGCTGCTGCCGGTTTTGAGAAAAGGTCTGAAGGTCTGGAGCTTTACTATTGGAAAGACAAGAACCTCTGGGGTGAAGTACTTTATTCTGAAAACAAAATTGCTGAAGCTATCAGCTGCTTCGGGCAGGCATTGTTGGAAAATCCTTCTCACTGCGATGCCCTAAACAACCTGGGGGTGATTTCATACCAGCTTGAACAATTTGCCAATGCTGAAAAGCTCTTGCTCAAGGCTGTCGGACTCAATCGAAGGAACGCGAATACACTAATCAATCTGGCACATCTTTATCTAAGGATGAAAAGATTTGATGATGCCGCTGAACTGTTTAAGGAAGCCGCTTCGCTTGATACAGACGATGTGTCTCTGTGGTTTCACCTGGGTTTATGTTACGAACAATCCAATAGAAAGACGGATGCCTTGCAGGCCTTCAAGCACTGCAATGAGCTAGAGGCCGGCAAATGGCCCGTGGCTGAGAAAATCCGGACTCTTGAAAAACGAACAGCAGCTAAGCGACCAAAAAAGACTTCTAAGGTAATCTTGCCGCCCAAGCGAATCCTCGTGATAAATAATTTGTATCCTCCGCAGGAACTTGGCGGATATGGCCGGCTACTTTGTGACTTCGCCAATATCCTCGAAAATCGAGGGCATTCCATCTACGTCCTCACATCGGATACACCCTATTTGGGTCCAATAGACCAAGACCAGTCTAATGTTGATAGAAGCCTTCTTTTGTTTGGCAGTTGGCAAAATGGGGTCTGCAAACCCATTGAAGACAAAGAAGAAATCATCCGGATTATTAAGAAAAACGACGAGAAATTACAGAATGCCATAAAGTGGTTTTCACCGCAGTTGTGCCTGCTTGGAAATATTGACTTCTTGTCCCATAGTATCCTTCAACCGCTTCTCAAAAGCGGGATTCCTGTTATTCATCACCTCGGAAGCCCAAATCCCGGCTATTCTGTCGCCGATACACCTAAAGAAAAACTTTATATTCCAGCTGCCGCAAGCCGCTGGCTCAAAGAACAAATAGTGCAGCAGGGATATGCTTTTAAGGATTTTCGGGTTATTTACCCGGGAGCATTAGTAAAACAGTTTAAGATGAACATTCTGCCTGACATGGACAAACTGAGAATTGCATATGCCAGTATTGTGCTTCCATACAAAGGGCCACATATTCTCATTAATGCATTAAAAAAGCTGCATGATATGGGAGTTGACTTTTCCTGTTCGTTGGCCGGCACTTCTACCGATGAAAAATTTGTCAATAGCCTGAAAAATTTTGTTACCCAGACTGGTATGGACGAAAAGGTCACTTTTCTTGGCTTTCTTCCTCGAGGTGACCTTAAAGACTTTTTTGCAAGGCACAATGTTCTTGCATTTCCCTCGCTCGTTTCTGAAGCATTCGGAATCAGTCAGGTCGAGGCTATGGCTGCCGGCCTGACCGTCGTTACAAGCGGCACCGGCGGAGCAAAAGAAATCGTAGAGCACCGCCTTAGTGGCCTCATTTTCAACTCCGGAGACCATCACTCCCTGGCTCGGGAGCTATTACAGCTCGCTGAAGACAAAGAAAGATGGCGGCAGATTGCTCTTGCAGGGCAAGAACGCGCTCTGCAATCCTTCGATATCGAAAAATCTGTGGATGATATAGAGAGAATATATTGTCACTTAACTCAATACAGCGAAAAAGGCATCAAACGTGGCAGAAAGACTCGCAGCTCAAGCAAGCGATATATGGTCGGCAAAAAAGATAGCACGCCGGACATATCGACAATTCCCTCACAGAACAACCGTATCAATCCTCTGGTTTCAATCATAATGCCCGCCTACAATGCTGCTGAATATATCGCAGCTGCAATCGAAAGTGTCCTTAGCCAGAATTACAGAAATTTCGAACTTATTATTGTCGATGACGGCTCGACAGACAATACCAAAGATATTATTGCCGGCTTCAAAGACGAAAAAATTAAATACTTCTACAAAGAAAACGCAGGAGCTGCAAGTGCCCGAAATCTCGCTATAAAAAAATCCAAAGGTGATTTTCTAATCACCCTCGATGCTGATGATATGATAGCGCCGGACTTCATCGCCAAGCATCTGCAGCAGTTCGAGAAACATCCCGAGACCGACCTTGTTTATTGCGACGATTATCTTATCGACGAAGATGGTAAGCCGACTCAAGTGAGTGAAAGGCCCGAGTATCCAGATCGAAAGTCGCTCATCAAAGACCTGTTCCGCTATGGTTGCCCCATAGTACCGTTTAGGACCTGCATCAGAAAAAGTGTGTTCGACAAAATCGGCTTTTTTGACGAGGACTTACTGGTTGGTGAAAACTACGACATGATGCGGCGGTTCGTAAAGAGCGGCTTGAAAATACATCACCTAAAGGACGCCCTGTACCTGCGCCGAATAATCCCCAATAATCTATCGAGAAACTCCACCGCACAAAATGCGAAATGTCACTTTGAGGCCGTAAAGCGATTTACCGATACGTTCGCGTACGATGAACTGTTTCCAGATGTTTCGTGGGATGAGATACCTCCCCAGATGAGGCAATTGCATGCTAAATGTTTAGCTGCCGCAACTTATGTTGCAATAGGGCATGCCTACATAGAATCAAATTCGCCCGCCTATGCCGAAAGAGCCTCGAAACTGGCCTGCTCAGAGCTAAATGACTGTCTCAAAATAGACCCGAACAATGAGCAAATCCGGCAGCTATTGCAAAAATATGAACTTCTTCAGGCCAAATGGACTGAAGAAAGCCCGATGAGCTGTTTTATTGGCAAAACATAAGATAAATAATTAAGCAAAAAGGGTTTTTTAGCGATAATAAATTACGCACATGTGTGCATCGGCCGTATTTGTAGATTCTCGTGAAAGTATAAAAACTTAAACAAAAAAGGCAGAACAAGATGTCAGCTTTGCGTCTTCCAGGCCTGTTGTCAGGCATTGATACAACTACACTCATCGCCAACTTGATGGCTATCGAGCGCCGTACACTGGATGCGTACGAAGAACGCAAAAGTACTTGGGAGGCAAGAAAAACCGCCCTGGGCACCCTGGAGACCAAACTCAGCAGCTTAAGAACCTCTGTTCGAGCCCTTTCTGACGCTGATGAACTTCGCGCTTTTTCAATTGCCTCCAGCGACAGCGACATATTGACTGCTGAAGCAACCTATAACGCATTTGAAGGCAATCACACAGTTGAAATCAACCAGTTGGCTACCGCCGAGCGTTGGGTTCACGACGCCGGACATAAATATGCTGAGGATTATGTGGGAGCAGGCACATTTATTTACTCATATAACCATAAAGAGACAAGCGTAACAACTACAGCAACTACAACACTGGAAGATTTAGTCGGCTTAATAAACAACGATGCATACAATCCTGGCGTTACAGCAAGCCTATTGTATTACGATGGTGCTTATCACCTGGTGCTAAACGGCAACGAAGCCGGCACGGATTATAAAGTTTACATAAACTCAAGCAGCACCGAAGTCTGGCAAGTGGATCCGACCCTGGCTTTTACCTATAATTCTGACAACGCCACCCTGACCACGAAAATCACCGATCTCGACCAATTTACTGAGAACAACGGTCTGAAAGGAGGCGAACAGATTCAAATAACCGGTAAAGACCATAATGGCGTTGACATAACCCAGGTGAACCTTAGTGTTACTACAAATACTACGGTTGGTCATCTTATTTCAGAGATTAACGACGCTTTCGACGGAATAGCTAAGGCGACTTTTGAAAATGGCGAAATTACTTTAACCGATAATACCTCCGGTACAAGCAGCCTCCAAATTCTTTTGACTTACAACCAGGGCTCAGGTGACACAGAACTAACGTTGCCTGATCAAGTTGGAGATTGGGACGTAACAGAAGGCGGCTCAACATCGGCCAGCCTTGCAAATTATACCATTTCAGATTTTACTCTCAGCCAGGCCGCTCAGGACTCGAAGATTAAAGTGGATGGATATCCTTCAACTGCGGCAGTTGCAGAGATACAAAGTCTGACCGCAACTACAGCCCCGACCACCGGCAAGTTTACCTTGACTTTCGAGGGACAAACAACCGCAGAAATTGACTATGATGCAAGCACAACCACAATTGAAAATGCTCTTAACGCTCTGGACAGCATTACAAACGTCGGCGGGGTAACAGTGGGGGGTGCGAAGTTGAGCGAGGCTGGCGCTACGACATTTACATTCCTTAGTTCCGCAGGCGACGTTAACATGATTGTGTTTAACGTCGGTACCGGTCTGGTTCCTTCAGACCCTTCGAATTATGCAATGGCGGAGGACCAAAAAGGCCATGATGGCTATATCAGCAGAAGCTCTAACACGGTGGACGATGTTATTTACGGCGTAGCGCTGCACCTGCACGATGTGACTGATGCAAACGGCGAAGAGATAACTCTGACCAGAGATATACAATCGGTCAAAACGAAATTAAATTCCATGATTACTGCCTACAATTCCACCGTCGTCTATCTTCAGGAAAAGACCGGCTACAATGATGAACTAAAAACAGCCGGCGAGCTAATGGGAAATTACATCGTTTCAACCATAAGGAACCAGATTCGCACACCCCTTGTCACCAAAACCAGTGGATTTATAGAAGACCTCGATACCTTTCTGATGCCCGCTCAGATCGGCATTGAAATTGACCGCGACGGTCTGTTGAGTTTGGACACAAACGTCTTTGATGAGGCTATAGCTGAAGATTATCTGGGTGTTCTCGCCGTAATAGGTGCTGATAAAACAGGAACTTCCGACAGCAATACCATCAAATTTTACGGTGCCAGCAGCGCTTATACCACAGCAGGCACTTACGATGTTGAGGTGATTGTAAGCGGTGGAGAAATCACAAATGCCAAAATCAAACTTTCAAGCGAATCGGCCTACCGCAATGCAACATTTAGCGGCAATATTGTTACCGGCGATAGCACGTTCGACGATAATGGTGACCCCCTGTATCCCGAGAACGGTCTTCAGCTCAGCGTTGACCTAAGTCAAGACGGCACTTTCACTGCGACGGTCAGGGTAAAGCAGGGCTTTACGGGTGCGATAGAAGACGCCCTCGACAAAATGCTAAAGACGACAACCGGCTCGATCCAGATTGACCAAGAACGTGTCAAAGATACAATTGAGAACATCCAAGAAAATATTGAACTCGAAGAACGCCGCCTTGCTGCCAAAGAGGAAAGATTGATAGCTCAATATACCCGCCTCGAGAAAACCTTAACTATACTACAAAACCAGATGTCTACCTTAACTTTCATGATGTTAGGAGAGTAGTGACTGTGCTTTGTTGAAAACATCGGGCCGGAGCCTGTCATTGCGAGCGAAGCGAAGCAATCTCAAAGACAACGGTGGCTTTTTCTGCCCGTCACGCAAGAGATTGCCACGGCCCTTTGGGCCTCGCAATGACTTGTGCGAAGGTTTTCAACAGAGCATAGTGATTGGTGACTGATTACTACTGGCCACTTCCTATTTCCGGTGCCGCAGACGGTAAATCATAGCTAACACCTCAGCTACGGCCACGTATAGAGTCTGTGGTATAGGACTGCCGATTTCTACTGTTGAATATATCGCCCTGGCCAACTCCGGCCTTCTTATGATAGGCACCCCGTGAGCCCGCGCGATTTCTCTGATTTTTTCCGCTAAATGGTCTGCTCCTTTGGCCACCATCACAGGCGCTTCCATTGTCTTGGCCTCATAACGAAGTGCAACAGCTACATGTGTCGGGTTAACAAGAACTACACTGGCCTTGGGCACTTCCTGCAACATACGCTTCATGGCCATTTGGAACTGGATTTTTCGTATTCGGCCTTTGACCTCTGGCGCACCTTCTCTATCCCTCCGCTCTTGTTTCACTTCCTGACGCGTCATCTTCAGATCCTGGATGTATTTCCACTTCTGATAAAAGGCCTCGGCAATCGCTATAATCATAAGCGCAATGCCCACGCGTATCATCAACCCGAGTATTATCTTTGCGATAACCGCAAGTATCTGCCCAGACCAGGCCCATCGAAGGGCAGCAAGCACATCGAGCTTACTCTGAAGATAGAACCAGACGATGAACGAGATAAAAAACAGTTTCAGCACTGATGTTAAGAGTTTTACCATAGATTGAGCGTTTACCAGCTTGCCTAACCCTGCGACCGGATTAAGCTGACTGAATTTCAAGTTTATGGCCGCCGGCGCAAAATTCAGGCCGCTGATAGCAACGCCGGCCAATACAGCACCTGCGAAAAGTGCTGCGAGAATGGGGCAGATAATAAGTACAAAATCGACCGTTTTTTTACTGGCGAAATCCAAAAACGATTTGCTGCCGGCAAAAACACCATTTTCACCCGACATCCCGTCTTTGACTTGTATTACGAACCATTGCAGCAGACTCGGGGCCAGCAGAGCAACCATCGCCACCAACATCAGAAGTGTCACAATCGACGTCAACTCCTGGCTCTGGGGCACCCGCCCCTTCTCCCGGGCTCTCTGCAATCTCCTTGGTGTCGGTAATTCTGTTCTTTCGGCGGCTGGCTTCTCCGGCATAATTTGTCCCTATTTGTGGCTCGTCGCTCGGTACCTGATAATCAATGCTCACGAAAACGGCAAGTGGTCAAATCCGCCAGAGGCGGGTTAACCAGTCACAGTTCAAGATTTACAAAGGCAACAGTTTGCCCATCCACTCAGCAAATTCACTCACAAATGCATTAATAAGTGGCAAAAATATCGCTGCCATTAATAACCCCAGACCTACACGCATTGGCAAACTGATAAACAGAATGTTCATTTCCGGGACCATACGCGCCAACACGGCTAACACAACCATCAACAATAAAAACGCAGCCAACATCGGTGCAGCCAACCTAAGACCAAGTAAAAACATTGTTGAGCCGGCTTTAATTACTCCGCCGGCCAAAACCAGAATCGTTGGCACACTGCCCGCTGGAAATGTCTCGTAACTTCGTGAGATAATCAGTAAAAAAAAATGGTGACCATTGGCACTTAGAAATACGATTATAAATATCATCTCCAACAAGCTACCCAGCGGTTGAGATCTCTCACCTGTCAAGGGGTCCATAATCTGGGCCATAGCGAAACCCATCTGCCGTTCGATAAGCCGCCCGCTGAGCTTGACGGCGGTAAATATAAGAGCAGCGATTAAGCCCAGAGCCAAACCGTACGTAGCTTCATTAGCTATCAGCAATATCGCCTCCAACACAGAAACCGACTTTGGCTCGATAGCCAAAGGTGTTATCACCGAAAAGAAAAGGGCCATCAGAACGGTCAATGCTACTTTGATCCTCACCGGAATGCTTTTCCACCCAAAAACAGGAAGAACCAAAAAGAACGCCGAAATCCTTGTCAGCACCATAACGAAAGCAAGCAGTTTTTCGAACATCTCACGCCTACAATCAGTGCCCGATATTTTGGATGTGCCCAAAAAACTCGTTGGCAAATCTAAGTATCACCTGGAGCATCCAGCCACCACAAATCAATATAACTACGCCAACAGCCAGAAGCTTAGGGACTATCGTTAGGGTCATATCGCGTATAGAAGTAATTGCCTGAAGCAATGTCACCACCAGGCCCACAATCATACATGTCAGCAGAATCGGAGCTGCTAAAAGCAAAGCCGTCTCGAGGGTATGCCGACCCAGATAAAGAACGAAACTACTATCCATAAGCTAAATTCCCACAAAAAACAAAGGACAGAAAATCTGACTTCTGATGCCTGTCTTCTGATTTCTTAATACCTCATTTGAAACCCAGACTAAGACTCTTCGCCAGTAATGCCCACCCGTCAACAAGAATGAATAATATCAGCTTGAAAGGCAGTGAAATCATCACCGGCGGCAGCAGCATCATACCGGCACTAAGCAAGACACTGGCAATAACCATATCTATCAGCAGAAAAGGAATAAACAAAAGGCAGCCTATTTCAAATGCGGTGCGGAATTCACTGATAATAAATGCCGGAATAACAATATGCATATCCACATCCATCAGACTGGTAGGAGGCTCTATCTTGGCCATCTGCACAAAAAGAGCCAAATCAGCTTCTCGGCACTGTCGAAGCATAAATTCCTTTATACAATCGCTGGCCCTACCCCCTGCCGCTTGAAAATCAATCTCGTCCGCAAGATAAGGCTGGATGGAGCTGGTGTTGACCTTCGCAAAGGTAGGAGCCATCACATACAACGTCAGAAACAAGGCCAAACCTATAATTGCAATTGTAGGCGGTATGGTTTGCGTGGTCAAAGCACGTCGAACAAAGGCCAAAACAATGACTATTCTCGTAAAAGACGTCATCATCACCAAAAGACTCGGCAAAATCGCCAGGCCTGTAAAGATGATTACAAGTTTGACAGGTGTTGACCAATCTTTGCCTTCGGCCTCTTTGGTGGTTGCCTTATCTATGACTGTCATCAAATCGCCGATGCTTGGAACCGTGTGTGCTGGGGCATTTACTCCGGAAGTATCGCCGGGCTGCCCTGGCAGCCCAGGCTGCCCAAACGCATTAGCACCCTGGCCAAAACACAACCCAGCCGGCGTCAAAACAACAAACCCCAGAAAAGCTATTCTAATAAGCTTACCAGTCATTTATATTCCTAATTATTATCCATTTCTTGCGCTGTTAAATCCGTTAAGGTACCGGTTATGTCAGCCAATTTCGTGATGTTCTCATTTGTACTGCCTATAAGGAACCGTCGATCGCCTATCTCGAGTAGATGCACCGCTTTGCGTGGTCCGAGGTGGACTGTTTCGACAATACGAATCTCTTTGCCCGGCAGGTTGGTAATCTTTGGAAGAAGCTTTTTTGAAACGTAAATCGCAGCTACACCCAGCGCAACAACGAGCAAAACCGAAAGCACCATCTTATAGAACAGTTCTCGACTACCAGCACTATTGCTTTGTTTCTCAGAAAAATCGGGGTCATTCGCAAATAGGGAACCGGTTTTGGATTTCGACTCCCCGTTCTTGCTTTCGCAAGAAAGCACGGGGGGTACTGATCGGAACCCAGCATTGCCGGGTCCTGACTTTGTTCGGTCAGTAGCCGATTGAGCCGAGCAGAGAACGAGCACACCGCTGCCCAACACAATTGTTACCAAGAACGCAACGATTTTTTTCTTAAATCCGACCACGCTGTAAAACACGTCAAATATAATTTCTGGACTCTTATTCTAAGGCGCATCGCGGCCCCCTGTCTCTGCAGGGCAAGCTCTCCCGCAAATGCAGCGCCTCTTGGTCATTTTGTATGCAAACAGCGTGCCGAAATGCTAAAATGGACATTAATACACCACCAGCGGCGATTTTGGCGCAAGAATTGGCCGCATAATCAGGCAAATTGTCGAAAAACTTGACAAGCGCACAAATTAATCGCTCTCTCTTAGAATTGCGATTAGGATCTGCGACCGTTTGGAAATCGGGCTGTCCTGCTGCACCCAATCACCTCCCGGCCCTGCTCCCCAGGAGTAAACCCGCCGTTCTGCCCCCAAAGGCAAAACGCCGTGTAGGAAATCCGCAACCGCTTGAGCCCGTCTGGCTGACAGTATCCACTGTTCTTTCTCAGTTGCCTCATCGCCAGCTAAACCAAGCACATAAAGCTTGACAGGCTTCGAACCGGTATCCTGCAAATTCAGACAGAATTCCGTTAAGAACCGCCTTGCCGACTCATCCAGGCGTGCACCACCCCCTGGAAAGCGAACATTGGTTACCGAAAAATTAGGGGTTTTTGCGATTATTTGTGAACCCATGGTGTTCATAGACCGGCTTAGATCACTAAAAAGGCGACGAACTTGTTCTTCCTTTGCATTTATGCTCCTGCCCTCGAACGACTCATCAGGGTTGTCTACAGAATACTTGATTTTGAGATGACCAAAATCCATTGTTGGCTTTGAACCAGTAAGCACTCCAAGTCCGAGGTGTTCGAGCGACTGCACAAAGGATCCTCGGCCCCTGTTAAATAATTCCGGGTCCTGGACCTCCGCCAAGCTCATCAGCATCACAAAGAACGTCAGCAGCAGCGTTGCCATATCCGAAAATGTAACGATATACGATGGGACCTTAGGAGCTTTATCCGCGATTGCCAGTACTTGATGCTTCAATTGTAAATGCTCCGTTCTAACAAAACCACTTCAAGTTTACGTTCAGATTCCGTGCCTGTGCGGGCCGGCTCATTGCTTCCGAGGCCCTCTTGAGGGGCCCCGCTTTGCGGGGACCCAGCCAGAGTAGTCGTTGCTGCGATGCTAAACCAGTTCTTGTCAAGATTTTGCTTTGTTGTAAGATACTCCACCACCGCCCATGCCCGCGACAGACCAAATTGCCTACTGCTCTTATCGTCTACCGGCCCGTTTTCGCTGACAACTACCCGGCTGGGCATCTGTCTCAAGAACGACGCCATAGTAGCCATAATATTGCGGCCCTCAGACGAAATAACTGAGCTTTTACCCCAAAAAATTGCTTTCGATGAGATTAAGAATACTTTTTGGCGGTGGAAATCCACAGACTCTGTTTCTTCTCGTACGCCACCCTCCAATCCTGTAGCTAAACTGGATGTCTCGCTGCCCTCCGAGACATTTTGTGAAGCATCGATTTGTTTTGTAGGCAAAAAGGAGCTTCGGTCTTCTGCGCTCTCTTGTCCCTCTCCGACCCAAGGCTTGCCCTCAAAGAAAACTACGCTCAATTCCTCAAAAATATTGTCAGCAAAAGATGAAAAACTTATAAGAAGCACAAAAAACGTGAGCAGCAGGGTCATACAATCACTGAAAGTTACCATCCATTCCGGTGCACCCGGTGCCTCTTCGGGTTGTATTCGTTTGCTTCCATAGGCCATTATATATTAGCCTTTACTTCCTCCCGCCTGCCCTCGGAGACAAATGCCTGCAATTTTTCTCGAACAGCGGTCGGATTATCACCTTGGGCAATAGCGCAGATACCTTCTGTAATCATCTCCATTGTGGTCATTTCTGCCTTGGAATAAATCCCCAGTTTGCCCGCCAATGGTATGAAAATCAAGTTGGCAGATAACGCACCATAAAAAGTAGTAATCAAAGCTACGGCCATTCCTCCGCCAATTTGTTCCGGTGAATCCAGACTCCTGAGCATTTGAATCAGACCAATGAGCGTACCTATCATCCCGAAAGCCGGAGAGGCTGCACCCATAAACTCTAAAATCTTTTTGCCGGTTGAATGACGCTCCTGAAGGTATTGGAGCTCTAGGTCCATAAAGTCCCGAATAGACTCAGCTTCCCGCCCATCCACAAGCATCTGCAAGCCCTTGATGAAAAATGAATGGTCTAACTTGGAAACCTCCTGCTCCAAAGCCAATGCTCCGTCACGCCTGTTGATAGCAGCGTAGTTAACCATTTTTTGAATCAGCTCTGACTGTGGCGGTATCTTTGCGACTATTGTTTTCTTGACTACCGAGAATATTCCCAAAAACTGTGGCAGCGAAAAATGTATAAGCGTAGCGCACAGCATTCCCCCTACGGTGATCCCCAAGGAAGGCAGATGGATAAATACCTGCCAACCTCCGCCGCTAACAATAGCGGTTGTAATGACAATAAAACCAAGAAGTATTCCTATTATTGTTGCAATGTCCATAGAACTTCTATCTATAGAACTTCTATCTTTCGATTATTTGTTTTAATCTCTGAGACAAAGCCGCTGCAAGCTTCGGCTCCGAAGCGGCCAATTCAGCCAAAAGTTTCGCTTTGGTCCTTTCGGTCATATAGTGCAGAATCTTCACCGCCTCATCAAAGCCACTGCCCCCGCTATCAACCCCGCCATCTTGCATTTGGCCCATGCACATACTATTCAATATCTTGCCGGCGCTGGTCACCTCCATCTTATCATAGGCCGCTGCTATCGTTACCAGGTTGGCCTTCTCTGCATCGGCAATCTTAATCCTGCCCTTAAGTAAATTATCCCGCTCTTCCTTAAGAGCGGCAATGATTGAAGCAAGCTCGATTCGCAGATTGTTGAGGTCTTCGATGTCCTTCTTTAATACATCCTGGACCAACTGCAACCTCTGTTCCCGCACCTCAAGGCTCTGCAGTTTATTGTCATACTCTCGCTTTTTTTCCCGGACCTCATAGACAAGACTCTTGAGCTGCTTTTCCGCCATAGTTTCTTTTGCCGTCTCAGAAGCCGCGACGACGGTGTCCATCGTGTCGGTTTCCAGCTGGGGTAGCTCCGGCTCAGCTTCCTCGCTAACAACTATCGGTTGACTTAACTCATCAGGACGGCTTGTCGGAGACGGTTTAGTAAGCCACCCGAAGATAAATGCTCCGGCAAAGCTCACTAATCCTGCCGCTGCTGTGATTATTATCAGTTTCTTACTCACTGGTTTTCTCCTAACTTCGTGTTACCGTGTTTGTGAAAGACAGCAAAATCTCAATCCTTTTTACTGCCAACCTCTTTTTTTCTATTATCGGGCTTCCATTTGCAATCCGGCCCTAATCGAACTTAAGCTCACACCGGGTTTTCCATTCTGCAACTTTTTTGCAAAATGGGACTTCCTAACGGGTGCGTGATAAAGACGAGATCTTCTTTCGAACAAATGAAACCGTAGCTCCCTCATCTAATTCTTTTTGCTCAAGCTTCTCCTGCTCCTTTATAAATTGTGTCTTTGCTTCAGCTTGCAATCTTTCCAAGCCTTCTTTGAACCTTTTGACTTTTAAAAGCTCAGCAATTTTCTCTCTTTGTTGTGATTCCAGGTCGCTTATTTTATCTTTGAGCTTCTTAATCTGCTCATTACTCGCCACTGAATATCTCAAAAAAAATTCTTGTTTGCCTAATCGCTTCTTAGGATCTTCGGCGCTCAGACCATTTATTATATCTTCCAATATCATCTGCTTTGCCAGCAGCTCTCCTCGTCTCTGGGCTATCTCTTCCGTCAGCTCAAGCAATTCAGCTCTGGTTTTCTGTTCTTGCTTTTTCTTTATGTCAAGGACACGCTGCAACCGCCATACAAACCGTTTCATTTAATTTCCGATTCTCAACTCTCAATACTTAACTGATACCCCAAACGCAATTTATTGCGCTTTAGAACCCAACAGCTCATCCCACGACTGGGTAATGGTAGTCATTCGCTTGACGGTTTCCTCGAAATCGGTTCTCTCTCGAATAGGCTGAACAAGAAAGCCGTTTATCTTGTCAATCAGGGCTATTGCTCCGTCAATACGCCGATTGCTGCCCCGTGAAAACGCCCCAATGTTTATTAAGTCTTCAGCGTCAGCATAAATGGCATATATCTCTCTGAGCTTCTGTGCAGCAATCTTATGCTCTTTGCTCACCACCACAGGCATCAATCGGCTGATACTCTGTAAAATGTCAACAGCAGGATAATGGCCCCTCTCAGCCAATTTCCTGGACAGAACAATATGGCCGTCCAGCAGACTCCTGGCACTATCAGCCACAGGGTCAGCCAAATCATCGTTCTCCACCAGGACAGTTATAATACCCGTGATGCTTCCATTCTCGGCACACCCTAAACGTTCGATTAGTCTTGGCATTAGTGAAAAAACACTCGGACAGTAGCCCTTTGCCGCCGGCGGCTCACCTGCTGCAAGACCTATTTCCCGCTGGGCCTGGGCGAAGCGAGTCACCGAGTCCATCATAAACAGAACATCTTTGCGTTTGTCCCTGAAATATTCGGCAATTGTAACAGCTACGAATGCGGCCTTTACTCGCTGAATCGGGGGCGAATCCGAGGTAGCAACGACAACAACACTGCGCGCCAAACCTTCCGGACCAAGGTCCGCCTCGAGAAATTCGCGAACCTCCCGGCCACGCTCACCTATCAATGCTACGACATTGACCTCGGCCTCACTCGAATTGGCAATATCGCCAAGCAGAACGCTCTTGCCCACTCCGCTGCCTGAGAAAATGCCTACCCGCTGTCCCTTTCCACAGGTTAATACCCCGTCTATTGACCTGATCCCCAAGGCCAAAGGACTGGTAATTTTCTCTCGACTCAAAGGTGGTGGACTACTCGCATCTAACGCCTTCTTGTCCGTCCCTGCTAACGG